>CAYQDT010000044.1:5068-11119 GCA_964416225.1 uncultured bacterium | reverse complement strand
GGCACGACGGCTCCTTGCGCGCCCCCTGCGGGCGGAGGAGCAGGCCGTCGTTGCGCGGAGCCTCACGGACCTCCAGGCGTTCTACAACACCCATTCGCAGGAAGCCGCCGAGCTGATCGCGGTGGGTGAGTCGAAGGCGGACCCGAAGCTGCCAGCACAGCGGCTGGCCGCCTGGACGATGCTCGCCAATCAACTCCTGAACCTGGATGAGGTGCTCAACAAGTAGGCGGACGCCGCGGAGAGGAACCGATTGATGTTCTACCAGGAAGAATGCCAGATCAAAGAGGCGGAAGCTGCGGGCGAGCGCCGGGAAGCAGTCGATCCGCGGCACCCCCTCGTGCAGGATTGGGTGCAGGCCGAGACGCGGCGGCAGTTCCTTCGGCGCGGCGCCAATGCCCTCGGCTGGGCGGCCCTGAGCGCGCTGGCTGCGGGCGAGGCGCGTGCGGACGGCAGGCCGGGAGCGGCCCAGCCATTCTCCCTGCCCCATCACGCCGGCAAGGCGAAACATGTCATCTACCTGCACATGGTGGGCGGTCCGCCGCAGATGGACCTCTACGACTACAAGCCGCAGATGGTCCAGTACTTCGATAAGGACCTGCCGAACTCCGTGCGGATGGGCCAGCGGTTGACGACGATGACCTCCGGCCAGGCCCGCTTTCCTATCGCCCCGTCCCGCTATCGGTTCGCCCGATACGGCAAGAGCGGAATGTGGGTCTCCGAGTTGCTGCCGCACACCGCGCGAATGGTGGACGATCTCTGCTTCATCCGCAGCATGCACACGGAGGCGATCAATCACGAACCGGCCATCACCTACATGCAGACCGGAAACCAGAACACCGGCCGGCCATGCCTCGGCGCCTGGGTCTCCTACGGGCTCGGCTCGATGAACCAGAACCTGCCGACGTTCGTGGTGCTGGTGGCGCGCCCGTCCAATACGGAGCAGGTCCAGGCCATCTCCGCCCGCCTCTGGTCCTCCGGCTACCTGCCCGGAGAGCACGCCGGCGTCTCGTTCCGCAGCGGCGGCGATCCGATCCTCTACATCAATAATCCCCCGGGCGTTCCCACCGAGGTGCGGCGCAAGTCGCTCGACGGCTTGAGGGCCCTGAACGAGCTCACGTACCGCTCGGTGGGGGACGAGGAGACGCACACGCGGATTCAGCAGTACGAGCTGGCGTTCCGGATGCAGGCCAGCGTCCCCGATCTGACGGACCTGAAGAGCGAGCCGGAGAGCACGTACCAGCTCTACGGCGCGGAGGCACGCAACCCCGGCAGCTTCGCCCACTCCGCGCTCCTCGCACGGCGGATGGTCGAGCGGGGGGTCCGCTTCGTCCAGATCTACCACAACAACTGGGACACCCACTCCAACGTCGCCGGCCGGCTGCCAAGCCAGTGCAAAGACGTCGACCAGCCGTGCTGGGGGCTCATCCAAGACCTCAAGCAGCGGGGCATGCTGGACGACACGCTGGTGATCTGGGGAGGGGAGTTCGGGCGGACCATCTACTCACAGGGCGGCCTGTCCCACGAGAACTACGGGCGGGACCACCACCCCCGGTGCTACACGATGTGGATGGCGGGCGGCGGCACGAAAGCGGGGATGGTCTATGGCGAGACGGACGACTTCTCCTACAATATTGTCCGGGATCCCGTACACATCCACGAGTTCCACGCCACGGTCCTGGACGTGCTCGGCTTCGATCACGAGCGCTTCACCTACAAGTATCAGGGCTTGGACCAGCGTCTTACCGGCGTGGAGCCGGCGCGAGTGATCAAAGAGCTGATCGCATAACCGTTCACCCGGCGGAGATGCGCGGACTCACTGCGCGGCGGCTTGTTCGCCTCCGCACGCTGCCCCTCACCCGCCCCGCGCGGATGCGCGAGCATCGGCATCTGCGGCGCGTCTCGCAGCGAGTCTGCATCCTGCGTCCGGATAGCCGCACGTCCGCCGCCGTGAGCTATTTCTGGGGGATCAGTGGCAGCTTCGCGGCGTACCGCAGGCAGGCGCGGAGGTTGTCGTCTTCGAGCTTCAGGCGGGCTGCCGGGTCCAGGGTGGTCGGGCGGGGGAGGGGACGGCCCTCGGAATGCCGGCGTACGAGGGAGAGGATCCGCGCCAACCGGCTCCCCGGCACCTCGTCCAGCGTCGACCAGTACCGCTCCGTCAGACAGGGCACGGTGAGCGGGTCACGCGTGATCATCTCGATGCTGAAATGGAGGTCCGGACGGGCTTGCCGAAGCAGTCGCACTATCCGCGGGATCTCGAGGAAGCCACCACCCAGCGGGACCTCGGCGAGCCGAAAGCCTTCCGGCGCCTCATCCACCGCCATGTCCTTCAGATGGCAGGCAAAGGCAAACGGGGCCAGCGCCTGAACCGTCTCCAGCGGCTCCTCCAGCAGCGCGAGGCTGTTCCCGGTGTCGACGCACGCGCCGACCCACTCGCTCGAAGCATCGCGGAGCACCGCGAGGAGCTCCTCCGTCCGGAGGTCTTTGTGGTTCTCCAGCGCCAGGTGGATCCGACTGCGCGCGGCGAGTGGCTCCGCCAGCCGGAGCGCCTCCAGACTTTGCGCCCGTGCCTGCCGAAACGCGTGCCCGCTTCCGAAGGCCTCGTACCGGCGGCTTCCGATCAGCGTGGTCCGCACCACCCGCGCTCCCGCGTCGGCGGCCGCACCCAGTTCCGCCCCAAAACGATCCGCGTCCGCGCGGTCCCGCGGGAGCTGGATGATTCCCTCCAGCCACATCCCGCTGCGTTCCAGGAACCGGCGGATCTCCGCCTGATGCGCCGCGTCTCCAGGTGGAATCCCCACCTGCACGCCGCCCGCCCCCCGCTCGCGACAAAAGCGGAGAAACGACAGCGGCTCCGCAAGGGAGCGGTCCTTAGCGGTCCACATCCCGTAGGAGTAAAGCACGACCCCGAAGGCGAACGGCGGGGCTGCCGACGCAGCCGTCAGCGGCGGGGCTTCCAGCGCGCCGGCAGCCGCCGCAAGCAGCGTTCTTCGATTCAGCTTGACCATCCCGTTCACCCTCCAGCGCCTCCACACGACGCGCGCCGGCCGGCAGCCGGCTGCCATCTTTCTTTAGCACATCGCCGTTCGCGGATCGCGGCCGGCAGCCGCGCCGCGCGCTCCGCCGCTGGTCCACGGCGTCGGATCACGCTCCCGCACTCGGGCGAACGCGGGTCCGCGCCCGCCGCTCCGGACCGCGCCGGTCCGGCGGATGCAGTGTCCCGAGCAGCGGCTGGGACTGATCGGCCGGGGGCCAGGAAGGGTCTCGATCCCTTCGAGGCGTACTGGCGAGCGAAAACGGACCACGCCCAACTGTGGAGAATAGATCGATGCAGCGATTCAACCGTAAGCGCTTCGGCGCACTCCTGGCACTGGGATGCCTCTCCATCACCGCGCTGGCTGGGGCGCAAGACCGGGCGCTCCCGCGGCCGGACGTCCCGGCGCCCAAGCTGGACAAGGAGGGCAACGTCCAGCCGCGGTTCCAGATGATGCACGAGTCGTTCCTGAAGCGCGGCAAGGAAGGTCCGATCGGCGTCCTGTTCCTCGGCGACTCGATCACCGAGGGCTGGGGCCGGGCAAAAGAGATCTGGCAGGAGCACTATGGCCGCTACCAGCCGGCCAACTTCGGGATCAGCGGCGACCAGACCCAGCATGTCCTCTGGCGCATTGAGAACGGAGAACTGAACGGAATCCAGCCGAAGGTGGTGGTGCTGATGATCGGAACGAATAACATTCGCAACTCGGCCGAGGAGATTTCCCGCGGCGACCGGCGAATCGTCGAGGAGATCCATCACCGGCTGCCCAACACCCGGCTCCTCCTGCTCGGTATCTTCCCGCGCGGCGCGGACCCGAAGACCCCGGAGGTGATGACCATGCGGGACAAGATCAGCGCGGTGAACCGCGAGCTCGCACGGCTCGACGACGGCTCCAGAACACGGTACCTGGACCTCGGGCCGAAATTCCTGGACGCCGCAGGCAATCTTCCGGCCGACGTCATGCCGGACGCGCTGCACCCGAACGTCAAGGGCTACCAGATCTGGGCAGACGCCATGCAGCCGCTGCTGGACGAGATGATGAAGTGAGGCCGGGGAGTTGTCCGGTGCCGGATCGACTGCGGGCTCCGGACGAGGACTGCCTGAACAAGGCCGGCTCCGCGGGGGGCGGCTCCCACGCCCTTCACCGGAGCCGGCCGATGACCCCGTGTCTCCTGCCGGACCTGCCCGCCGCTCTCCCTACACTCCTCGGATCACGCCGCCATAGTCCGTCATCCGCAACACAAATCTTCGCTGCGGGGACTGGTAATACGGTCCAAGAGCATCTATACCTCGGTTAACCGCATCGTTTTCCAGCTTGCATTACCGGGCACCCTTCCGTGAGCGTCTCGACGTTGCTCGGGGAGTGTCGGATCCCGGAATGGCCGGCTGGGCGGTGCTCCGCGGCATGCCCGGCTGGGCAGCGGCGCGGACCGCGCGCGATCCAGCGGGCGGGGAAGCAAAGCCAGCCATCGGACGGAGTGAGTGCCGCGGCCCGAGACGCATGCACCGCGCGAAGAACCTGACCAGGGTCCGCCGTGGATGACCCCGGCACGCGTGTAAGGGTCTGAGTCCCGGACCCGGCTTGAGAGGGGACCTCCCGGACGAGATCCCCGGATGCCCGACTGAACACCTCCATTCCGCAGCGGCCTCCGAAGGTCGCGCGAGCAGTGACCCCGGCGCTCCCCGGCCACGACTCACCCTGCTGCAACACCACGAAGAGGTGAACCATGGTATCCACTGTTACGAAGGAACCGCTCACCCGCATGAAAGCCGCGCGGGCAGTGTTTGCAACTTTGATACTGTTCGTCGTGGGGGCTCTCCCGAACCTGGCGCGGCCTCGCCCCGCGTACGCAGCCACCGGCTGGCAGACCCTCGCGCGCAGCGCTCCGTTCGCGGCAAGCACGGCGCTGCTGTTAACGGACGGCACTGTGATGGTTCAGGAAGGCAACGGCAAGCGCTGGGCGCGGCTGACTCCCGACGCATTCGGCAGCTACCAGAACGGCACGTGGACGATGCTGCCGCAGATGAACGACCCGCGCCTCTACTACGCTTCGGCGGTGCTGGGAGACGGGCGCGTAGTCGTTGCGGGCGGCGAGTACCACGGCGGAAACACTGCCGTCGAATTCAATGGAGTCGAGATCTATGATCCGGTGGCCAACGCCTGGCATACCGTCGCACCGCCAAGCGGCTGGAGCACCATTGGGGACGCGCCGTGCTCGGTCCTGGCAAATGGAAAGTTCCTCCTGGGGAACTCGCAGTCCAACCAGACGCGTCTGCTCGACCCGGCCACGGAAACCTGGGCGGTGGCGGGCTCCAAGGCAGACAGCGGCTCCGAAGAGAGCTGGGCGCTCCTCCCCGACGGAACGGTGGTGACGGCGGAATGCCAGAACCATCCGCAGGCCGAGAAATACCTGCCCGCATCGGACACCTGGGTAAGCGCAGGGACGGTGCCCGGCGACCTGGTGGAGGCCTCCTCTATCGAGATCGGATCGGCAATCCTGCTGCCGAGCGGCTCGGTGTTCGCACTCGGCGCGACGGGGCGCTCGGACAGCTATACCCCACCCGCGGTTTCCACGGACCCGGGAACGTGGACCGCCGGACCGAACATGCCGCTGGATGGGATGGGACGGCAGCTCGGGACCAAGGACACCCCGGCAGCGCTCCTTCCGAACGGTCACATCCTCACCGTCGCAGCCCCGGTGGATGGAGTGCGCCTGGATTACCTGGGACCGACGAGCTTCCTGGATTACGACGGGACCACTTTTTCGGCGGCCCCCTCATCCGGAAACGAGGCGACCTACCCCTACGACAGCCGGATGCTCCTGCTGCCCACGGGACAGGCCCTATATACGAACACCGAGAACGGCACGGTGGCGATCTATACCCCCTCCGGCGGGCCGGACCCCTCCTGGCGCCCGCAAATCACCTCCGTTCCCAACGGGTTGCTGGCCGGCGGTTCGTACGTGCTGCAAGGCCGGCAGTTGAACGGGCTGTCGCAGGCAAACGGCTACGGGGATGAC
>CAYQDT010000044.1:0-5058 GCA_964416225.1 uncultured bacterium | reverse complement strand
GTCCAGCGCCACGAACTATCCGCTGGTGCGCATCCGCAACCTGGGCACGGGACATGTCTTCTACGCCCGGACGTTCGACCACAGCACGATGGGGGTGGCGACCGGACCCGCAATCGTCTCGACGCACTTTACCGTTCCCGCCGGGATCGAGGGTGGCGCATCCGAGCTGGTGGTTGTCGCAAACGGGATCGAATCTCCGGCGCAAACGGTGTACGTCGGGTGCCAGGTGATTCCGCCATCGAACATCGCCGTGGGCAACGACCCGAACCTGTGCGGCGCGGTGGTCAGCTATCCGGCGCCGGTCACTATCGGGCCCTGCGGCACCGTGACCTGCACGCCGGCTTCGGGATCGTTCTTCCCGGTCGGAGTGACGACGGTGACCTGCACGACGGCCGCCGGACCGTCCGCCACATTCACCGTTACCGTGGTTGATTCCCAGGCGCCCACCGTCAGTCATCCGGACGTTACGGTTCCGAACGACCCGAATCAGTGCGGCGCGAAGGTGAGCTACGCGCCACCGATGGTCAGCGATAACTGTCCGGGCGTCACCTACACCTGCTCGCCACTGCCCGGAACGTTCTTTCCGGTCGGGACGACGCCGGTTACCTGCACGGCGGTGGACGCCGCCGGAAACACGACCAGCAGCACATTCAACGTCACCGTGAACGACGTGGAGCCGCCCGTGATTTCCGGTGCTGCGCCGAGCGTCTCGCAGCTCTGGCCGCCGAACCACAAGATGGTGGATGTGACCATCGCCTACACGGCAACCGACAACTGCGGTGTCGCGGGATCCACGCTCGCGGTTACCAGCAACGAGCCGGTCAACGGCCTCGGCGACGGGAATACGGCGCCGGACTGGGAAGTGGTGGATGCGCATCATATCCGGCTGCGGGCGGAGCGCGCCGGGCCGGGCAGTGGACGGGTCTATACCGTCACGATCACCGTCACGGATATCCACGGCAACCGCTCCAGTACGGCGGTCACGGTAACGGTGCCGAAGAGCCGGGGCAAGTAGCACCCGGACCCGGACTGGAGAGGGCGGGCACGGTACGAGGCGGGAGCCGCGGCTCCCGCCTCGAATCCCGCCGGATCATTCCGTGCCCGGCGGGCGGCAAATCGCTTCGAGGGTCACCACGAGCTGCTCCGGGGCGAACGGCTTGTAGATCACCTCGGCCACCGTGAACTCTCGGAGCTTCTCACCCGGCCAGAGCGTCCCGGTGACCACCACCACGGGGATCTCCCGCCACCGGGGATCGGCCTGGGCATGTCGCAGCAGCTGAACCCCGCTCAGGTCCGGCAGCATCAGGTCCAGCACGATCACCTGCGGCAGGTTGGTCCCGGCTTCCAAAAGCTGCAACGCTTCCCGACCGCCGGCGGCGGCTCGAACGAGGAACCCGCTTTTTTCCAGCAGCCGCGTCACGCTGTATCGGGTACTGTCGTCGTCTTCGACATAGAGAACTTCGCTCGACGCCATGCTGCTGCTCCACGATCTTGATGGGGTGGACCGGTCCAATCATGTCACGGAGTCACCTTGATCGCGCAGTGGCATCGCGCCCGCGTATAACGCCGCGCCGGGATGCTGTTGGCCCGGATGCTCACCATCTCGCCGGGAAGCGGGCAAACGAACCGGGCTCCCCACGCCGGCCAGGGAACACGAATGCAGCCTCATCCGTCAAGTTGGGATGCGGCCATTCCTGCGATTGCCCGCAAAGCGCCCTGTTACTTTCCGATGGATCGATCCACACAACTCGCTCCACCGGAAGTTGACTCGGTCCAACTTGCTTGCTGGTTTAGCGGTAAGGGGGACGGCGCAAAACAGCAAGTAAGCCCTCATGGCCGTATGCCCGGCGCACCGCGCGTCCGTGCGGCGCCGGGCGATCCGTTATTTAGACCGCTTTAATGAGGTTGGGCGTATGTCGGCATTCCGTTTGCGGTGGGTGATCGTCCTCGTGGCGCTGGGACTGGGCTCGGCCGCGCCGGCTTCAGCAGGGGGGATGGCCCCGGACCTGCAAGCTGCGGTGAATGCCAATCCCGCCTCGACCACCCCGGTGCGAGTGATCGTACAGTACCGGCCGGGGAGCGCGGGGGGGCTACTCTTCGGGCTGCTCTCCGGGATCCAGCTGTTGCGCCATCTCCCGCTCGTCAACGGGGATCTGCTTTCGGTGCCCCTCAACGAGGTGTCGACGCTCGCGGCGGAGAGCGCGGTCAAATGGGTATCCCCGGACCGGGCACTCTACCGGTACGCGGAGAGCGGCGTACCGACCATTGGTGCCGACGCGGTCTGGACCTCCACCGGGCAGCAGGGCAGCGGAATTCGAGTGGCTGTGCTGGACACCGGAATCTACGCGCCGCACCCGGACCTCGGCTCGCGGCTCGTCGCCTGGTACGACTGCGTCAACGGCAGCGCCACGCCGTATGACGACGACGGACACGGAACGCACGTGGCCGGGTGCGTGCTGGGGAGCGGCGCGGCCTCCGGAGGCGCCTACACCGGAACAGCGCCCGCCGCGGATCTAGTGGCGGTGAAGGTGCTTGGTCAGGGCGGGAGCGGGACGGACAGCGCGGTGATCGCCGGGCTCGACTGGTGCGTGCAGAACGCACCGCAGCTCAATATCCGCATCGTGAACCTCTCCCTGGGCCGGAAACCGACGGAAAGCACCACCACGGACCCCCTCTGTGCGGCGGTGCGTAAGGTAGTGGCGGCCGGGATCACCGTGATCTGCTCCGCCGGCAACAAGGGAATGAACGGACAGGGGGCCACCGTCTACGGTGGGATCGGCTGTCCCGGCAACGAGCCCGCGGTGATCACGGTGGGCGCCAGCAATACCCAGGCCACGGCGGACCGCGGCGATGATACGGTCTGTCACTTCTCCAGCCGCGGCCCGACCGCCATCGACCAGTGGGCCAAGCCGGACCTCGTCGCGCCCGGCAACCAGGTGGTTTCGCTGCGCGCTCCCGGCTCCGCTCTGGACACGAGCTATCCGCAGAACCAGGTGGGTACCAGCTATTTCACCCTCTCCGGCACCAGCTTCGCGGCGCCTCGGGTGGCGGGTGTGGTGGCGCTCATGCTCAGCTTGAACCCGTATCTGGACCCGAACACAATTAAAGGCGCGCTGCAGTACACCGCGGAGCCGCTCAACACGGGGTTGACGCCCGGCCTCGACTGTCTCACCCAGGGCGCCGGCCTCGTCAACGCGCCGGGAGCAGTGAGCGTGGCGCAGAGTATCCAGAGTGCGAGCAGCGTGGGGAGCCCGTGGCTGCGGAGCCCCCTCGCCGGCAGCTCGCAGATCGGGAGCCGCCTCTGTGTGTGGTCCGGCGCGATCTTCTGGGGATCCCAACGCTTCACCGGAGGGGACCTGTTCAACGATCGCCAGACGGCGTGGTCCGGGCACGTCTGGTGGAACGACGCGACCACCTGGTACGGCGCGGCCTCCGCCCAGGATAACGGCGTGAGCGCGGACCAGTCGGTCTGGAGCAGCCAGGCTGTCTGGACCGATCCCACGATCTGGCCGGACCAGTCTACCTGGGGCGAATCGGTGACGATGACCAGCGGTGAGGCTTTCTCGACCGCTACAATCAACTGAGTGACTGTACGTGAAAGGCCGATGCTCCTGACGAGTGGCAGCGACGGGGGTTCTGGTCGTGGCGCCGGGAAAAGGGACCACGGTTCGCGGTCCCCGTCGCTCGCGGGACCGCAACCGCTCGCGCCGCGTCCAGGGAGTAGTCTGCCGGATGGAACACGGTGCGCGAGAATGGTCGTGTGCGGGGTGATAGCGGGCCCGTATCGCGGGGCGACCCGAAGCGACATACAGTGCCGACGGCGGGCCGGGACCTGCCGGAAGGCCGGGTAGCCAAACGCTGGAGGAGTTGAGCGATGCGTTTTCGCAAGCTTCCGCCGGCCCTGCAGGCGTTCATCATCGTCCAGATGCTCGCCGCCGCGCCCTTTGCCTGGGCCCTTGTCCGGACCCCTCCCCGGCCGGACCTCTCGCTGGGGCTCCTCGTGATCGCCGCCGGCGTTGCCAGTACCTGGCGGATCCAGTTGAGCGCGCTGAACGGCAAGCAGAGCGTATCCATTGCGGTGATCTGCCTAGCGTGGCTGCTCCACGGGTCGTCCGGAGCCATCCTCACCGCGGCGACCGGCGCGCTCACCGCCCACCTGGTGAAGCCGGATGGACCGCCGTGGCGGCTCCGCCGAAACCGGGCTCCCCTCTACCGGCACGTCTTCAACGTGGCGCACTGCGGAGCGGTTGCCGGGCTGGCGAGTCTGTCGGGGGAAGGGCTCGTGCGGCTGCTGCAGCCTTCACCCGTGATGCGCCTCGCTGCCCTTACCGCCTTCATCTGCGTCTATTTCCTGCTCAACACGGCCGGAATCGCGACGGCGATCGCACTGGATGAGCGGAGCTCGCCGCTCGCTGCCTGGCGCGCGCATTATTCGTGGACTTTTCCCGGCTACTTTGCCTGCGCGGCCATCGCCGGCCTGTTCTGGGCGGCGCTCCGGCTTCTGGGCCCGGCCGCGCTGCTGCTGGTCCCGCTCCTCTATGCGGTCCACCTCGCCTACCGGCAGTACGTGACGCTCCTCACGGAGCAGCGCAAGGCAAACCGGGAGCTTCTCCAGCTGAAGGCGGAGCTGGAGGAGGCGAGCCGGCGGAAGGATGAGTTCCTCGCGATGCTCGGGCATGAGCTGCGCAACCCCCTTGCGGCCATCAACTCCGCCCATTTCCTGATGGAGCGGCAGCTTCCCACCGAGGGCCCCTTCCGCAGGCAGCACGAGATCATCGGCCGGCAGGCCCAGCACCTGAAGCGACTGGTGGACGATCTCCTGGAGACGTCCCGCATCACGCAGGGGAAGCTGGAGCTGCGGCGGGAGCCGATCGATCTGGTGGAGGCTCTGGAGCGCGCCACCCGGACCGTTCGCGCGCTCCTCGACGCCCGGCAGCACGAGCTCCGCCTTTTCGCCGCCGGCGAGCCGCTGCTAGTGGACGCCGATCCGACGCGCATCGAGCAGGTCTTTGTGAACCTGATCACGAACGCCGCGAAATATTCCGAGCCCGGCGGCAG
>CAYQDT010000043.1:9604-11142 GCA_964416225.1 uncultured bacterium | reverse complement strand
GACATGGCCTTTCTCGCGGCGGGCCCCATCGCCATCGCCATCGGCGGAGCGCAGCTCGGCGCCTGCTCGGGCGGTCTGGTCGGGGCCATGAGCAATTTCGGCTTCACGCACGATACCGCGCGCCGATGGTACGACGGTCTGGTGGAAGGCAAAGCCTGGGTGATGGTGCGGACGTCCGAAGCGGATGAGGCGCGGGCCCGGCAAACCTTCGATCGCTATCAGCCGGAGCTGTACGCGCGCTCCGTGCGGCACTGGTAGCGCCCGGCTCGCGAAAAAATCAGCGGGCCCGCGCCCAAGGCGCGAGCCCGCTTCCTCATTGGACCCGGTTGGGCCAGGCCGGCTTATTGGCCGGAGGAGCCGCCGGAGTTTGAGCTTCCCGTATTCCCCGTGCCGCCCGGTGCACCCGGCGCGCCCGGTGCACCCGGTGCGCCCGCCGGACCGGGTGCACCGGCCGGACCCGCCGGTCCGGGGACGGGAACCGGCACCACGGACGGAGCGCTGGTGGTCGGGGCCGGGTTGGCCGGCTGCACGATATTGACATTCGGCGCCGGAGCCGGAGTAGCATTCTCCGCATTGGTTCGCGGCTGCCACCAGAAGAAGTAGCCAAGCAGTAGGGCGACCAGCACCACCACGAGGGTGAGGGCCATCGCGCTCCAGGCAGGACTCTCGTCGTCTCTATAGATGACCGGCATTCCCGTCTCCCTTTCGTCGTTTGGTTTTGTGACCGCCCGATGGCGGTTCCGGCCGGTGTTACCCCGCGCATCAGGCGCTCAAACGGCTGGAAACGCGGGACTGCTTGCCCGCTTCATGGAGCCGGGCAGCGGAAAGAGGCGCGTGTGAAGCTGAGGGTGGTGACCTTCAATATCCACGGCGCGCGGCCCGCGCGGGGCCGCGCCAACGTGGCGGCGGTGGCGGAGGTGCTGCGTGCGCTTGACCCGGACCTCTGCGCGCTCCAGGAAGTCCATTGCTGGCTTCCGCCGCCCGGCGTCTTCGCGGACCAGCCCCGTACCCTGGCCCGGAAGCTGGACCGGCATGCCACCTATTTACCCAGCTTCGGACTCCATCCCGCCGGATTCGGGAACCTCCTCCTCTCGCGGCAGGCGCCGGCGGCGGCACACCGGCACCGGCTTCCGTCCCGGCGGGAGCCCCGGGTGCTGGTGGAGGCGCGGTTTGTACGCGCCGGATGCGTCTTTCGGGTGGGAGTGGTGCACCTGGGCCTGGACCCCGCGGAGCGGTGCGCGCAGGTGAAGCGGATCGTGAAGCTCCGGCCGGACCCCGGGGAGCCGACGGTGCTGCTGGGTGACTGGAATGCCGAGCCGGAAGCGCCGGAGCTGCGGCTGCTCCATGCGGCCGGGTACCGGTCCGCGGCGCCCGTGCCCCTCGCGACCTTCCCCTCGGACGCGCCCGTGCGCCGGATCGATCAGATCCTGGTGAGCCGCCACTGGCGCGTCGACGACTGCCGCACGGTGCCGTCGAGGGTGAGTGATCACCTGCCGCTGCTTGCCGAGCTGCGATACGTTGGGTGAGTGGCGCGCCGG
>CAYQDT010000043.1:0-9504 GCA_964416225.1 uncultured bacterium | reverse complement strand
TGATCACCTGCCGCTGCTTGCCGAGCTGCGATACGTTGGGTGAGTGGCGCGCCGGCGCCGCGGCTTTCATCAGCCCGGTGCGGAGGAACGGCGCGTAGGAACGCCGCGCGGACCGGCCGAACGAGGGTGCGTTGCGGCTGCGGTGTCCGGGCGGAAAGAGTGAGGAGCAGCGATGATTCGCGTGGGGTTGGCCGGTATCGGGTTCATGGGGACAACGCACTTCAAGGCGTATCCCCAGGTGGATGGCGCGCAGGTGACGGCGATCTTCACGCGCGATGCGAAGAAGCTCGCCGGGGACTGGACGGGCATCCGCGGCAACTTCGGCGCGGCGGGCGGGATCCAGGATCTGGAAGGGATCAAGAAGTACGACCAGCTGGACGCACTCCTCGCCGATCCGGAGATCGACCTGGTGGACCTCTGTCTCCCGACCTATCTCCACCGGGAGCTCGCAATCCGCGCGCTCGAGGCGGGGAAGCACGTCCTGGTGGAGAAGCCAATCGCACTCACCCTGGAGGATGCGGACGCGATGATCGCCGCGGCGCAGCGAACCGGCCGGCTGCTGATGGTGGCGCAGGTGCTCCGCTTCTGGCCGGAATTCGCGGCGATCAAGGACGTGATGGACGGCGGCGCCTACGGCTCCCTGCGGGCCGCCCATTTCAAGCGGGTAATCTCCCGGCCGGACTGGTCCGGAGATAGCTGGTTCACGGACCCGGCCAAGACCGGCGGCGCGGTGCTGGACCTCCATATCCACGACACGGACTTCGTCCAGTACCTCTTTGGGCCGCCGGCCGCCGTGTGCTCCTCCGGCTGTGTCTCGAACGGGAGCCAGGTGGACTACCTGGTCACGGAGTATCAGTTCCCCGGCCGGAACCTCTGCGTCACGGCACAGAGCGGAGCGCTGGCCATGAAGGGGCTCGAATTCGAGCATGGCTTCGACGTCTACTTCGAGCGCGCGATGCTCCGGCACAACAGCAGCACCATCTCGCGGCTGGAGCTATATACCGAGGACGGCACGGTGACGGAGCTCAAGCCCCGGCTTGCGGATGCGTTCGTCGAGCAGCTCCGAACTGCGGTGCAGGGCGTCCAGTCCGGCACGCTTCCGCCGGCGATCTCCGCGGAAAGCGCTCGGAGCTCGCTGCGGACGGTACTTGCGGAAGCGGAGTCGGTCCGCAGCGGAGCGCCCGTCTCGCTTTGACGGGCCGGTCGGGAGGTTCGGCCGGAGCCGGAGAGCGTGTGGGCTCTCCATGTGTCCCTGTGCGGCGACGCATGGCCGCTCGAAAAGCCTGGAGGGCTGGGATGTTCCAATTGCAGGGGATCGTTCCCCCGGTGATCACGCCGCTGCTGGCGGATGAGACGGTCGACCAGGCGGCGCTCGAGCGGCAGCTCCGCCGCCTGCTGGACGCAGGCGTGCACGGGCTCTTCTTCCTGGGGAGCACGGGAGAGCAGCCGGCCCTTCGCGCCCGGGAGCGGAGGGCGGCAATGGATACGGCCGTTCGGGTGGTGGACGGGCGCATCCCGGTGATCGTAGGTACCATGGCGAACGGGACGGCCCACGCGCTGGACCACATTGCCGAAGCGGCGGAGGCCGGCGCCGCCGCCGTTGCGGTGACGCCGCCGCATTATTACCCGTCGCGGGGGCCGGAAGAGCAGCTCGCGCATTACCGGGCGTGCGCCGCGGCCAGCCCGATCCCGGTGGTGATCTACAACATCCCGCTGACGACCAAGGTGCAGCTCGCTCCGGAGACGATCGCCCGCATCGCCGAGCTGCCGAACGTGCGGGGCGTCAAGGACAGCAGCGGCGACTTCGTCCATTTCCTGAAGATCCTCTCCCTCACCCGGGGGCGGGAAGGATTTGGAACGATGGTGGGCACCCCGCCGCTGGCCGGGGCGGCGCTGCTGTACGGTGCCAGCGGAGCCGTGCCGGGCATCGCCAATATCTGCCCCCGCACGATGCTGGACGTCTACGAAGCCGGCCGGGCCGGCGACGTGGCGGCGCTCCGGGCGCTGCAGGAGCGGGTCCACCGGTTGATGCGTATCGCCGGTTTCGGAGCGCCCATCGTCTGCATCAAGACGGCCCTGGAGCTGCTGGGAATCTGCACGAGTCACGCCGCCGCGCCGCTTCAGCCGCTGGGGCCGGAGCAGCGAGAGGCAGTCGCGGCGCTCCTCCGGGAGCTGGAGCTGCTCTGACGGCGGACGAGCCCCGCTGTTATCATCGCGGTGGAGCGGGCTCCGCCGCTGGAGCGCCGTCCGCGGGCCGGTGAGACCGGCGCCGCTGCCACAGTTCGCCGGGCGGGATCACCCGTGCCGGCGAACCGGACCGGACACCGGAGTGCGTCGACAGGCGGACCCGGGCATAGGGAGAATGGATGATCGTACTGAAGGCGCACTACGACGGCCACGCCATCGTTCCGGATGATCCGCTCGATCTTCCCGCCGGCTGCGTGCTGGAGGTCCAGATTCGGCAGATCGAGCCGGTAAAGACCGAAGAAGAAGCGTACCCCATGGTTACCCGCCTGCTGCTGGCGCTGGGCGACCTCCCGCCCGGAGATGCTTCCGAAGAGGACGAGGCGGAGCCGGGCGGGCAGAGGTGAAGGCGCGGAACCCGGGCCGGGAGTGACCGCAGGAAGTGACTGCCGGAGGAGCGTGCGCCGCGCCGTCTCGCTCCGATCCGGAGGAAGAGGCGGTACCCGCTCCGTGATAGAATGGGGACTGCTCCGGCAGCCGTGCCGGCCGTTCATTCTCGCGGAGCCGTCTCCTGTTCGAGCTGCTGAAAACTTCGTCCGAGTGCCACGCGCGCCGCGGGCGCCTGCACACTGCGCACGGGAGCGTGGAGACGCCCGTCTTCATGCCGGTGGGGACGCAGGGCACGGTCAAGGCACTGAGCCAGCAGGAGCTGTGGGAGCTCGGGTTCCGGCTGATTCTCGGCAATACGTACCACCTCCACCTCCGGCCGGGTGAGGGGCTGGTTCACCGTGCCGGCCACCTCCACGGCTTCATCGGCTGGCCCGGAGCCATCCTCACGGACAGCGGCGGGTTCCAGGTCTTCAGCCTGGAGGAGCTGCGCAAGATCTCGGAAGGGGGAGTACTCTTCCGGAGCCACATCGACGGCTCCGAGCACTTCTTTTCCCCCGAAGCGGTGGTGGACATCCAGTTTGCACTGGGCTCCGATATCATGATGGCGTTCGACGAGTGCGCGCCTTACCCAGCCACCCACGAGCACGTCCTCGCGGCCATGGAGCGCACCCACCGCTGGGCGGCGCGGTGCCGCGAGCAGTGGACGCGCCGGCGGGAGGCGGAGCCGGAGCTATACGGGCAGCTCTTCGGGATTGTCCAGGGCGGCGTCTACCCGGATCTCCGGGCGCGCAGCGCCGCCGCGATCTCCGAGTTGGATTTTCCGGGCATCGCCATCGGCGGCGTCTCCGTGGGCGAGACCAAGGCGGAGATGCGGGAGGTCACCGAGCAAACGGCGCCCCTGCTTCCCAAGGAAAAGCCGCGCTACCTGATGGGCGTCGGCACGCCCGAGGACCTGGTGGAGAGTGTCCGCGCCGGCATCGACCTGTTTGACTGCGTACTGCCGAGCCGGCTGGGGCGGAACGGAAGCGCCTACACGTCGCTGGGCCGGGTGAACATCAAGAACTCGAAATACATCGATGATTTCGGACCCGTGGACCCGAACTGCCGGGAATGGTGCTGCACGAACTATTCCGCGGCGTACGTCCGGCACCTCTACAAGTGCGACGAGATCCTGGCCGCCCGCATCCTCTCCTACCACAACATCAGCTTCTATGGCCGGCTGATGGAGGGAATCCGGCGCGCGTTGGACGCGGACACCTTCCTGGAGTTCCGGCGGGAGTTCCTCTCCCGGTACAACAGCCGGAACGAGGCGGAATGAGGGCCGGCAGCCGCCCGCCCGCGCCGAACTGCCCGGCGGACAGCCTCTGCCGGCATCGCCTCTGCCGACGGTCTTGATCGAGCCGGCGGCGAAAGTGAGCAGCAGCGTGAACCAATCCCGACCCGTACCGGGAGCCGCCGTGGTGTGTCTCCGCGGCAACTCCGTTCTTCTGGCGCAGCGCGGACAGGAGCCGAACCGCGGGCGCTGGAGCTTTCCCGGCGGCAAGGTAGAGGCGGGAGAGACGGCCCGCGCCGCCGCCGAGCGGGAGGCGCTCGAGGAGACGGGGCTGCGGGTCCAGGTGCTGGAAGTGGTGGACGTGTATGACGCGATCTTCCCTCCCTACCACTACACCGTGACGGACTTTCTGGCCGTTCCCGCCGCGGATGCCGAGCCGCGCGCGGCGGGCGACTCCATGGACGCGCGGTGGGTCCCTTTCGAGGAGGTGGCCCGCTACGAGATCACGGAGGCGATGCAGCGCGTGCTGGACCGCGCCCGCTGGCTCCTGTCCGTTCGGAGCGGCGCGCCGCCCGCCCTGGGAATGGATGTGAGCGGGGTTGCGCCCGCCGGAATTCATCCCCGCAGCGCGCGGCGGGCCCGGGTCTGCGGGCTGTACGTGATCACGGACGAGAGCCTGGCGCCGGGCCGGAGCCACCTGGAGCTGGCGCGCGCCGCACTCGCGGGTGGGGCGCGGGTGATCCAGCTCCGCGACAAGCGCCGCGACGCCGGCGAGCTGCTGCCGGCGGCGCGGGAGATCGGGGCGCTCTGCCGCGCCGCGAACGCCCTGTTTATCGTCAACGACCGCGTGGACCTCGCGCTCGCCGCCGAGGCCGATGGCGTGCACCTCGGCCAGACCGATCTCCCCGTCCCGGTGGCTCGACGCCTGCTGGGGGAGGAGCGCCTCGTGGGCGTCTCGGTGGAGGATCCGGAGCAGGTCCGGCAAGCCGAGCGGGACGGCGCGGATTACCTGGGGGTGGGAGCGATTTACGGGAGCACCACGAAGCTGGATGCCGGAGGGGCGGTCGGTCTGGAGCAGCTCCGGCGGTTCGCCGCGGAGACCCGCCTTCCGCTGGTGGCTATCGGCGGGATCACGCTGGACCGGATCCCGGAGGTGCGGGCTGCCGGCGCTCGCTCCGTCGCCGTGATCAGCGCTGTAGCCGGCGCGCCGGATCCGGAGCAGGCGGCGCGTGCGCTCGCCGGCTCGTGTGACGGGTAACCACGATGAACCTCGCAGCCCTGGGCGAATTCGGCCTGATCTCGCGCCTGGCGAGAAGCCTCGGCGCCGTCCCCTCCCGGGCCGGAACCGTCGATCTGGCCATCGGCGACGACGCGGCGCTCCTCGGGATCCCGGCGGGCGAGCGACTCGTCGCTACCACCGACGCACTGGCCGAGGGCGTGCACTTCCGCCGGGACTGGAGCGCGCCGGCGGATCTCGGCTGGAAGGCGCTGGCCGTGAACGTGAGCGATCTCGGGGCGATGGGCGCCCGGCCGGTCGCGGCGCTGATCACGATCGCGCTTCCGCGGGACACCCCGGTCTCCTGGATCGACTGCTTTTACGCCGGTCTCCGGGAGTGCGCCGAGCGGTACGGCTCGCCGGTGGTCGGCGGTGACACGGTCCGCTCGCTCTCCGGCATCCATCTCTCCATCACCGCGCTGGGCGTCGTGCGGGCGGAGTGCGCGGCACGGCGCTCCGGGGCCGGAATGGGAGACCTGCTCTGCGTGACCGGGACGCTCGGCGCGAGCGGTGCCGGTCTTGCCCTGCTGGAAGCAGGCGGGCGCCCGACGCCCGCGGAGCGAGCGGCCGTGATCCGCCCGCACCTCCGCCCGGAGCCGCCGGTGGAGGCGGGCGCCCTCCTCGCCGAAGCCGGGCTGGCGACCGCGATGATGGATCTCTCGGACGGGCTCTCCAGCGACCTCCGCCGCCTTGCCGCGGCCAGCGGCGTGGGGGTCCGCATCAAGGCGGACCGCCTGCCGATCTCCGACGCGACGCGCCGGGTCGGCCGGAAGCTGGGCGTGGACCCGACGGAGTGGGCGCTTTCGGGCGGGGAAGACTACGAGCTGCTGTTCACGGTGCGGCCGGACCGTTTCGCGGAAGCGGCGGCCCTGCTGGCGCCCATCGGCGAAACGGCGACCATCATCGGGCGGATCACGCGCCGCGGCCTGCGCATGGAGACCGATGAGGGCTCGGTGCCGCTGCGGCCGCCGGGGTTCGAGCACTTTCCCGCCGCGGACCCGAGCACGCTGCCGGACCGCTGAATCATCCCGCGCCCGCCTGACGCGGGGCTATCCTCCGGGCACGGCCGATCCGGAAGGAAGCCCGCCCGGCCCGGCGGGACGCGGCCGCGGCGGCAGGAGCTTCGAGACGATCACCACCTTGACCCGCGGGTTGCGAGCCAGGAGCTGGTCCCAGCTCCCGATGTTGCCGGCGTTTGGCACCGCGAAGCAGAACCGCTCCTCCGGAGCTCGGTCGAAGCGGGCGCAGAGCCCGCCGCTGACGCGGTCCAGCCGGCCCATCCCGTAGAGCTTGCCCAGCTCCTGCGCGCGCATGCCCACCCGGCCGCCTTCCGGGGTGGAGAAGTTCGGGGTGAAGAAGCGGATCCGGTGCACGGTGCCGTCCTGCAGCTCCACCAGCGCGATCGGCTGGCCAAACCGTGTGATGCGGAGCGCCGGACCGGAGACTCCTTCCACCTTGCTCCGAAGGTTTTCCGGGAGCGCCTGGACGGTCACGTCCGGAAGATGGCGCACCTCCTCCTCCGTCATCCCGAGCTTGAGCGGTCCGGTGCGGCCCCTCGGCATGGGACCGCCCGGCAGCGGAGCCGGAGCCGTCGGCCCGGGCTGCGTCGGCTCCGGACTCGAATTCGGGTTGCAGCCGGTCAGCGCAGCGAGCGCCAGCGCACAGCCGCCGGCCAGGAACCAATTCGCCTTCATCATGCGTTTGCCAGGCTTACTCACCACAGAGAGCCGGAGAAGTGTTGCACCACGGAGCGATCGATAGCGCTGCGGCCGCCGGGCCTCTCTGAGTGCAGCTCCCCATGCCCCTCGGCGGCACCACCGGACATGAAAACGAGCGCGTACGCCGCCGGACTGCTCTGTTCACCGGAGACACGGAGGGCACGGAGTGGGGGAGACGGCAGAATGGCTGTGGGGCCTTGCCCCAGGCGCCCGTGATTCCACGGCCTCGTCCCGTTCCCGCTCACCGGCGCCCCGCCCTCCTCCCGGGTGCGCGCTCCGCATGCATCATCCAGATTAGTTGTACCCGATCCCGCGTGATTCGCCGCGAAGGCCCCGCCGCCTCTCTCCGGCGACAGGGCCTCCTGCCGGGTGGAACCGTGAAAGGCGGGGCGGGCGGGGAATTCGTGGTGCGCCGGCCCGGCTAGAAGTCGTACTTGTCGATCGTCTCTTTGGTGAAGATGAGCGGCTTGCCCAGCAGGACCATGTCTCCGCTCACCTTCACCTCGCCGAGGCGCCCTGCCTTGAAAGAGGTGGCGCCCGGCTTCAGGTCGCCTTTAGCCACCGCGCGGGTCACCTGCACCGTGAGGTACCCGAGGTCGACGGGGCTCCAGAGAACCACGGACTTCACCACGCCCTTTTTGACGTACTCCTTCATCGGGTTCGGCGTGGCGAGGCCGACCACGGCCACCTTACCCGCCTTGCCGGCTTTGTCCACCGCGCCCGCCGCCCCGGGGAACGCATTGGAGGAGAGACCCCATAACCCCTTCACGTTGGGATAGGCCTTCAGGATACTCGCCGCCTTCTCTTCGGACTTCGGCTGGCTCTCCTCGCCGTACTCCGTGGTCACCACCTTCAGCTTCGGATAATGCTTGCCGCGGTAGGCATCCATCGCCTGGATCCAGGCGGACTGGTTCGGCGCGGTCGGCGAGGAGCTGACAATGGCCACCTCCGCTTCCGGACCGGTTTGCTTGACCATCTCCTCCCCCAGGGCCTGGGCGAGGTCCTCCACCGCCACCTGGTTCACGAAGAACTGCCGCTTCGAGCTGGAAGGGTTGGCGTCCGCGTCGAAGGTGGTCACCGCGATCCCCGCGTCCCGCGCGTGGGCGAGTGACGGCGCAATCTGGTCCGGATCATTGCAGGCCACCGAGATCGCGTTGAACTTGCGGGTCACCCAGGTGTCCAGCATCTCGGTCTGCCGCTCGCTCTTGGCGTCGATGGGCCCGTCGAAGACGAGGTCGACGTCCCCCAGCTCCTTCGCCGCTTCCTCGGCGCCCTTCTGGCACGCGTTGAAATACGGAATGCCCTTGATCTTCGGCATGATGCCGAGCGTCAGCTTCCCGCCGGTGGCGGACGCGCCCGGCGCGGAGGCCGCGGTGCCGCCCGGGCCGCCCGCGGCCGACTCGCTCTTCGGCGGGGTGCACCCGGCAAGCACGGCGATCAGGCCGGCGGCGAGGATGGAGACGGGGAGGCGCATGGGCATGCTCCTTTGCAGCGAAATGGCGCGGGGGGACGGGCTGTCGAGGGACAGGCAAGCGGGGAAATTATACCGGCCGTGCGCGAAGGGGGTCAACGCGGGACCCAGCGGCGCTGGCGGTGGATCCTCTGCGCGCGGATGCCGGCATGGTCCATGAAGACTGCGGCATCCAAAGGTAGGAGGTCGAGAACCGACGAAGGCCGGTCGGGTCCAGTCGGCGAACTCCGGCGCACCCGAGGGGTCCTCTACGCTCTCAAGGGTCCTGTCTCTGGTGCGCCGATGTCCTGGACACGGCGGACGGCAGCGGCGAGCCTCATCCACATGCGAAGGTAGGAGATCCACGGGGCGGGGCGGGGGAGCACCGGACGGAGCGCGTCGAAGAATCAGCTTTCGGGAGCGCTGGGGCACCCGAGCGAGGACGAGACCGGGCTCGTCTCCATGGGGCAGGCGGCGGACGCAAGCAACCCCGGCGGCGCGGCACGCACTGCGCGCCCGCCGGGGTTGCTCACCGTCGCTTGCAGCGGGACCATATCAGTGGCCGGCGGGAGCGTAGTAGGGGTTGCGGCCGCCCGCGTGGTCCGTCACGTCCAGGATCTCTTCGATCTGCGGGAAGTGCTCCCGAAGGATTCGCTCCACTCCCTGGCGCAGCGTGGCCGCGGCCATGCCGCATCCCTGGCAGCCGCCGCCCATCCGGAGGTAGACCGTATTGCCCTGCACATCCATCAGGTCGATGAATCCGCCGTGACCCGCCACCGCCGGGTTCACTTCGCTGTCCAGCACGCCCTGAATCTGGCGCCAGAGCTGACCCTCTTCGCCGGCCGGCGGCTCCTTCTTCTGGCGGGCGGCACTGTCATTCGGGTTCGTAAACTGGAAGCCCCCGCCGCCGTAGGTCTCGATGTAATCCAGCGTGGCGCCTTCCACCAGCGGCAGGCTCTGGGAGTCGATGAAAACCTGGAACCCCGTGAAGGGGACGACCGTGTCGTCCACCTGAGGGTTCTGCTCCGGCTCCAGGTTCATCGCGTATTTGCCCCGGAAGGGGGCGGACACGCGAATGGTCTGCACCGGAGGGTTCTGCGCCTCCAGCACCGCGCGGATCTTCTCCTGCGCCAGATCCGTCACGCTTAAAACCGGTTGGTCTGTGTTCATGCCGATTGGTACCCCCTGGCGAATGTCCGGTGCCGGCTGGAGA
>CAYQDT010000042.1:0-11151 GCA_964416225.1 uncultured bacterium | reverse complement strand
ACCGACCACACCGGGGCGCCGATCCCCACGCACAAGAATGTGATTGCGCTGTGCCGCTGCGGCGGCTCGACCACGAAGCCGTTCTGTGACGGAACTCACTCCGCGATCGGCTTCCAGGGCGCTATCCATGCGGTCGAGGAAGCTGAAGCGGCGGAGTGAGCCGCGGACCGGGCCGGGCGGTGCGGCCGGGATTGCGTGTCCAGGTCTGTTCAGCTTTCTTCCCGAACCGAACCATCCGTCCGGCTGAAGTGACCAACTTTAGCGGGGTCCGGCGGTACCCCTTTGCCGCTCGTCGCACCCAGTTTTCATCCGTTCACCCACATCGGAGCCCTCCATGCCGGCTGAAGCAGCGCTGTCGGAAGTCGTGCGTCTGACCCAGGAACTGGTCCGGCTGGACACCACCAACCCCCCGGGGAATGAGACGCCGGTCATCGACCTGCTCGCGCGGCGGCTGCGGGGTTGGGGGCTCGAGACGCGCACCCTTCCGTACCATGACGGCCCGAACCGAAGCCAGGTGGTCGCCCGCCTGCGGGGCGCGGGCGGCGCTCCCGGCCTGCTGTTCAGCGGGCATGTGGATGTGGTGCCGCCGGGCAGCGTCCCGTGGACGGTGCCGCCGTTCGGCGGCGAGATCCGCGACGGGCGGCTCTACGGCCGCGGCTCCTGCGATATGAAGGGCGGCGTGGCGGCTCTGGTGGAGGCCGCGGGCGAGCTCGCCCGGAGCGGTGAGCGGCTGCGCGGGGACCTAATCCTGGCCATTACCGCGGATGAAGAGCGGAACTGCCTCGGCGTGGACGAGCTGGTGCGGGAGCCGCTGTTCGAAGGCCTGGGCAGCGTGCTCATCGCGGAGCCGACCTCCCTGGAGCTGTACGTCGCGGAGAAGGGTGCCTTCTGGCTGGAGGTTCGCTTCCTGGGCAAGACGGCGCACGGATCGATGCCGCATCTCGGCGCGAACGCGGTCTCCGCGATGGCGGAGTTTCTCCACCGCTGGGAGGAGAGCTATCCCTCCCAGGCGCCGGACCATCCCATTCTGGGAACGCCGACCCTGAACGTGGGTCTCGTGCAGGGCGGCGTCAAGGTGAACGTGGTACCGGACCAGTGCACGGCGCAGCTCGACATGCGGACCGTTCCCCCGATGGAGCACGCCGCGCTTCGCCGCCAGGCCGAGGTGCTGCTTGCCGACGTCTGCCGGCGGCGCGGCGGGGTGCGCGCCGAACTGACTGTGCTATCGGACCGCCCGCCGGTTTCCTGCCCCGAAGACAGCGCGCTTGCCCGGTCGCTCGCGGGTGCCGTGCGCGAGATCGCCGGGGTGGACCCACGGCCCCGGGGTGTGCCGTATTGCACCGAGGCGTGCGTCTGGGTGCCCCATCTCGGCATTCCGGCCGTGATCTGCGGGCCGGGCAGCGCCGGGATGGCGCACCAGCCGGACGAGTTCACCCCGGTGGCGGAGCTGGAGCACGCCGTCCGCATCTACACGCGGGTGGCCCGGGAGCTCCTTGCGTGAGGAATAGAGGGCGAATGCCCTTGCGGCGCCGCCGATGCCAGCCGACATGACGCTTGGCAATGCAGGAAGCCGGATATGAAGTGTATTTACTGCTCACACCGTCTGGTTCGGACCGACTGGTTCTGCCCGAACTGTAAACGCTCGGTCGACCCGAGCCGGAAGGCGCGCCGCACCGCCGCGCTCGTCTATGTGACGGCGGTGGTGCTCGGGCTGACGGCGGGCGGTGCCGTGTTCTCACGGCTGCCGCGGCCCGGCGTCACGTCGACCACCCGGCTCGCGGCGGAAGCCGCGCCGGAGGTCACCTTCCGAGAGCTGCCCCCACGGGAGCCCGCTCCGATTGCCGCCGCGCCCGCGCCGGCAGTGGAGGCGGCCTCCCAGCCGGCCCCGCGCCCGGCGCGGCCTCACCGGCGATCTCCCGCCGCGCCCGCCGTTCAACCGGTCGCAAGCACGAACGGGAGCGGTCCCGGGGCCCTGACGGTCACCACCGTCCCCCCGGTCGCCACCTTCGTCTATCTAAACGGCGGCAGCCTTCTGGGCCAGACGCCCATCCGCAATGCCGCTGTCCCGGCGGGAAGGCAGACGCTGGTGTTCTGGACGCCCTCCGTCGGCGGACGCTCCCGCCGCACGGTGGACGTGGCTCCCGGGGAGACCACGCTGGTGGTGGAGCCGGTACGCACCCAGGCCCAGTTCGCGGACAGCACCGGCGGATAGGCCGCGGCGAGCCCGCTACGGCCGCGGCTCCAGATGGGCGCGCATCCACTCGCGCACGTCGTGAGCGTCGACGCCGAGGTCGGCCCGGGTGAAGAGGTAGTCCCACTCGCCATACGGCTCCAGCGTCCGCAGCCACTCCCGCTGGCGATCGGTACCCGCATGGGTCTCCAGCAGCGCCTCACGGCGGCGCACGCGGATGCCGAGGCTGCCGCCCTCCGTGACCCCCACCTCCGCCACGTTCTCCCAGTCCAGGCGGTACGTGCCCAGCCAGCCCCGGACCTCCAGCCCCCGCTCATCCAGGCAAAACCGTTCGGCACTCCGCGCCGCGTGGCTCCAGGCCCAGAGCGAAAGCCCGAGCACCACGACGCACCCGGCCACAAGGGGAAGCTCCGGCGGCAGGCGGCTTGCCTGGAAGAGCGCGCCGAGCGGCGTCTGGGAGCGCGCAAAATAGCGCGAAAGGAGTGCCACCGCGCCCAGCCCCAGCGCCGCCACCAGCAAGGTGCCCCGGGCTGTCTGCCAGGCCGTCCGGCCGAACGTCCGCGCCCCGGCGTCAGGGCTCATATTCGCCGATTCCGATCATCTCGCCGCAGCGGCACCGGGGACACACGGCATGCTCCATGCTCCGCTGCAGCTCGGTGCCGCACTCGGGGCAGGGTCCCGTCTCGCCGCCGGTGAGGCCGCGGGCTTCTGCCTGAAGAAAGGCCTGGACCGGATGCTCCGCCGGCTCCGGCAGCTCCACGAGCACGTGCGGCCGTAGCGCACGGCATGCGGGACACCAGAGATGGCTCCAGAGACCGGAGACCTTCCGCGGCGGCCACTCGTAGAGCTCGGGATCCGGATAGTGGTAATCGACGCGCGTGCCGTCCGACGTGACGCAGAACTCCCGGCTGACGACGATTTCCACATCCTCCCGGCACTGGTTGCATTCAAACAGGTAGACGTACGGCATGGCCGGGGCACTGCCTCTCTGGCACAGGGTGGGCGTATTATACCGTTGGCGCCGCGCGCGGCGGTAGCGGACCCGGGCGGCGGGGCCGGTGCGTCCGGCGCGCGAGCGGAGCGAAAGGAGTGCGGCATTGCCGGAGCAGAAGCAGGCCATTGGAGTGGACCTGGGCGGGACGAACCTCCGCTGGGCGGTGATCGACGCCGACGGGACGGTGCTGTATCACAACCGAGAGATGCGGCCCCGGTCACCCGAGGCGATCGTCCGGGCCATTCGTGCCGGGGTTCAGGAATGCGTGGAGCGGTACCCGCGGGCCATTGGAGCGGGCGTCGCCGTACCGGGGGTCATCCAAGAGGGCCACGTCACCTCCAACAACCTGGGGTGGCAGGAGTTTCCGCTGGCGGAGATTGTGAGCGGGCTGGCGGTGCCGGCGCTGGCCCTCAACGACATGGCGGCCGGCGCCGTGGGCGAGCTTCAATTCGGCCGGGCGCGCGGGCTCTCCAACGTGGTCTTCCTCACGATATCGACCGGAATCGGCGCGGGCATCATCCTGAACCGGGAGGTCTACCGCGGCGCGGAGGGCCTGGCCGGCGAAGTCGGCCACATGGTGGTGGATCTGAACGGCCTGTTGTGCGGCTGCGGCCGGCGCGGCTGCTGGGAGATGATTGCTTCCGGCACGGCCCACCGGCGCCGGATCCGCGAGGCGTACACGAGCGGCACCTGGCCCAATCTGGACAGCGAGCCGACCCCCGCCGACATCACCCGCCGCGCGCGCGAGGGAGACCGGGCAGCGCGGGCGCTGGTCCTTCGCACGGCGCGCTACCTGGGCATCGGCGTTTCCAACCTCGCCAATATCTATGACCCGGAGGCGGTGATCTTCACGGGCGGGTTTGCGCGGAACAATTGGGAATTGATCCACGAGTACCTGCTGCAGGAAGTGCGGGATCAGGCCTTCAGCCGGGGCGTGCAGCTCCTTCTCACCACCCTGGGAGATGACGCGGGCGTCGTCGGAGCGGCGGCGCAGGTTCTGCGGAAAGAAGCGGCGTCCGGCCGTTGATCCGGCGCCCTTTCCCCCGGCGCCTGTTCCGCCGGCACTTCACTCCAGCATCGCGTCGGCGATCGGGTCGGGGGAGAGCGGCGAGATGATGTTCAGCTCCTGAAGGTTGCGGAACATCTCCTGGCCGGCGCTGGCGGCGATCTCGCGGATATCCCCCGCGCGCGGATGATCGACGGTTTTGAGCAGGCGGATCGCGTCCGCGAGCCGGTTGAGCGGACCGAGCAGCAGCCGCTCCGCGGCGCCGAACGGAATCTCCACCGAGTGCCCGGCCTGCTCGAACCCGGAGAAGGCGGTCTCCGGGGAGGGCGGCTCGCCGAGCAGCGCGGCCAGGTCGTCCTCTGCCGCATCCGGTTCGACGGGCGGCGCGGCAAGCGGCTCCAGCCGCTGCCGCGGCTGGACCACCGCGTCTCCGCCGGCCTCCACGGACTGCAGCGCCAGCTTGACGGCCTGGTAGAGCGGCGTGCCCTGCATGTCCCGATCCGAGGAGACGCCGTAGTCTTCCCGATTGGTGCCGTAGAACATCGGGTCCGTCGTGGCGTAGTTGACGAACATCACCGCGATGAACTTCTGGAACACCAGCTTATCGAAGCTGACCTTGCCCGTGTAGTTGGCGTCATCCAGCACCGCGTCGAGTACATCGTCGAAGAGGTGGCCGATGAAGAAGCGCGGGGCCTCTCCGTGCGTGAGCGCCAGCGCATGCTGCGGCAGGAACTCATAATGGTACATCGGCTCCTGCGCGCCGCCGTTCCGGACATCCGCCTTCGCCACCGACTCGAAGACGTCCACCTTCATCATGCTGTCCAGGGTCCGGCGAATCGTCCCCTTGGTCGCCATGTGGACGACGTGCTCCTTGAACTCGCGGAGGTCCGTCCCGAGGAAATGCGCCTGGCCGGCTGAGATCAGGTCGCGCAGCTCCTTCAGGCGCCGGACCAGGTTTCCGCGCGCGTCGTCCACAATCGCCATCAGCTCGTGGCGGAGCTCCTGGTCGTCCGGATAGCAGTCGATGGTCTCGAACGTGGTGCGGATCACCGCGAAGTCGTTCAGGCCGTCTTCCAGGCAGGGGTAGGCGATGCCGAGCGCGAGACCGGGAGGGAAATCTGCAACGGTATCCGCATTCTTCAGGCCGCTCTCGGGAGATACGAGCGCGTAAAAGCGGTTCTTGGTCCGCAAGCTTTTGAGGAGAACGACCTGTCGATGATCCACAGCGATACTCATGCAGCCCATTCCAGTCCAGGAATGCAGGGGCGCCGATGTGTTGTCCCCATGCGATCCAGTTTTTCGATGGGCGCCTCCTCAAGAGAAGTTGGGGCGTCCACCGATCTTTTCCTGCGTTGACGAGTCATCCCGGCATCCCCGCGCCGGCGCCACAGGATGTCATACCCTGCGGAGACCCGATCGTCACCTCTCGATGCGGCCGGCCGGGCGCCGGAGAGCTGCGCGTCCGAGTCCGGTTGGGACCGCCGCCGGCTCCGCCTTCCAGCGCCCCGACGCACCGCGCGCCGCGCACCCGGAAGTGCGCCTCGCCGTCGCCACGCTAGCAATTATAGCGGGTGTTGCCGCTCCCTTGAGTTGCCCGTGCATGGCGCGCGTGCTAGAATGGCGCCGCCCCAGCCTCGGCCGCCACCCGGCTCCGGACCGCCCGGCGGAGACGCGCAGCTTCGGCCGGACCGCTCCGGCTTTCCCTTCTCCCGCACGGCCCGTACCCGGCCGAGCCTTCGAGGCCCGCATCGCTCCCACACTCCATCAAGTATGAACCCACAGGACCTTTCCATTGACGAGCAGTTGGCCTGGCTCAAGGCCGGGGCCCTGGACATTGTCCCGGAAGCGGGCCTCGTCGAGAAGCTCAAGCGCTCCCGCGAGAGCGGACGTCCGCTCCGGGTGAAGCTCGGGATGGACCCCACCGCGCCGGACCTCCACCTGGGTCACTCCGTGGTCCTGAGGAAGCTCCGCCAGTTTCAGCAGCTCGGGCACGAGGTGTACCTGATCATCGGCGACTTCACGGCGATGATCGGCGACCCCTCCGGCCGTTCGGAAACGCGGAAGCCGCTCACTCCGGAGGCGATTCAGGCGAACGCGAAGACTTATGCGGAGCAGGTCTTCCGCATCCTGGACGCCGACAAGACGCGGCTGGTCTACAACAACGACTGGCTCGGCCCGATGACCTTCGCCGACGTGATCCGCCTCACGTCCCGCTACACGGTGGCGCGCCTGCTGGAACGGGACGACTTCGCCAAGCGGTTTGCGGGCGGCCAGCCGATCGCGGCGCATGAGTTCATGTATGCCTTCTCGCAGGCGTACGACTCCGTCCACCTTCAGTCCGACGTGGAGCTGGGTGGCTCCGACCAGCGCTTCAATATCCTGATGGCGCGGGACATCCAGGGCAGCTACGGGGTTGAAGCGCAGGTCGGGCTCTTCATGCCGATCCTGGTGGGGCTGGACGGCGTCCAGAAGATGAGCAAATCGCTCGGGAACTACGTCGGGATCGCCGAGGACGCGGGGGCGATGTTCGGCAAGCTGATGAGTATCAGCGACGGGCTGATGCCGAATTACTACACGCTGCTCACGGACGTGCCGGACGCCGAGTCCGCGGCGCTCATCGCCGCGAACCCGATGGAGGCGAAGAAGCGCCTCGCCGGAGCGATCGCGGCGACCTACCACGGCGACGAAGCGGCGGCCGCGGCCCGCTCGGAGTGGGAGCGGGTGTTCAGCCAGCGGCAGCGACCCCAGGAGATCGAGGAGAAGTCGATTCCGGCGGACGCGTTCAAGGAAGACGGCCGGATCTGGATCGGGCGTCTCCTCACCGCGGCGGGACTGGCGCCCAGCAGCCGGGAAGCGCGCCGCCTGGTGGAGGGCGACGCGGTGCAGATCGAGGGTGAGAAGATCACGGATCCGGATGCGGAGATCCCGTTCCGGGACGGGATGGTCGTGCAAGTCGGCCGGCGCCGGTTCGCGCGAGTGGTGCGCGGGTAGCGCCCGGATCCGGCCCCCTCGGGGACGCGACAGCGGCTCCGGGGCCCCGTTCGCAGTTCCTGCATCCCGTGCATTCCGGCCGCCGTTCGACCGCTCTTTTGAGGTTCGCGGGAGCGCCCCTCCGGGCAAAACAGAGCGGAACCCCCCACACGCGGTGCCGGCCGCGGCGCGCCGTGGATGGGGCAGCGGTCGCCGCGCCGCTTCCCCGCCCGGCATCCGCCTCCGGCAGGCACAAAACCGGCGCGCGACCAGCGCCAGAGAGGAGCAACCCATGCCAACCACCCCTTCCGGCCTCCAGTATGACGACGAGGTCGTCGGGACCGGCACCGAAGCCACCGCGGGCCGCTCGGTGCGGGTGCACTACACCGGCTGGCTGACGGACGGAACGAAGTTCGACAGCTCCCGCGACCGCAACCAACCGTTCGACTTTCACCTGGGCGCCGGGCGCGTGATCAAGGGCTGGGACGAGGGCGTGGCCGGGATGAAGGTGGGCGGGAAGCGCAAGCTGACGATCCCGCCGGACCTCGGCTATGGCGCGCGCGGCGCCGGCGGGGTGATCCCCCCGAACGCCACGCTGGTGTTCGACGTGGAGCTGCTGGACGTTCATTAGGGGATGTCCGGCACAGGAGGTCCGGCGAGGGAAGTCCAGCAGGGAAATCCGGCGCAGTTTCAGCTCTTCCGACCGGGGGAACTACCGGCACACGGGAGGAGAGAGATGGGCAAGTCAGGACATACCGGCTCAATTCCAAACAACGCGCACAACACCGTCCGTCACGAGAATCCGCGCGCCGTTCGCCCCCGGAGCTCCGTGGGAGATTAGCACGATCCGTACATCGTGGACGGACACTACCCGGTCTGCTCCTCGTGCGGCGCGCTCTACCGCAACCAGCACTGGACCCTCGACCCGAAGCGGGCCGAGGTCCTGGAGCAGTCCGGAGCCAACACCGTGATCTGCCCGGCCTGCCGGAAGATCCAGGCGAAGGACCCGGCGGGAATCGTCACGCTGAGCGGCGATTACTGGCCGGAGCACCGGGAGGAGATCCTCAACCTGATCCGGCGTGAGGAGGCGCGGGGCGCGCAGGTGAACCCGATCGAGCGGATCATGGAGATCCGCGAGGAGGAGGGTAAGCTCATCATCGAGACGACGATGGAGAAGCTGGCGCAGCGGATCGGGCACCGGATCCACAGCGCGCACAAGGGCGTGGTGGATTACAAGTGGTCGGACACGAACCACCTGGTACGGGTGGCCTGGGAGCGGAGCCTCGAGTCGTAGCCCGGCAGGATCCGGCCGACCGTTCGCAAGGCGGTAGAGCCGGCAGCCGCATGTGGCTGCCGGCTCTACCGGCGTACGGGCGCCGGAGCGTTCCGCGTCAGCGGCGCTTTCCGTCCACCCAGTGCGGCTTCCCCTTCATGCGCTCCAGCACCCCGAAAGGGATCTCGTAAACCTCGAAGTCGGCAATCCCTTCCGCCTCGGCGTAACCCTCCAGCGCCGCGCGGGAGGTGAAAAAGAGGGGGCCGGCGGCGGCGCCCTCCCCGCGTCGCAGCGCTTCCCGGCTCTCGGGATCGATGATCATCAGCAGTTGGGGCGGTTCCGGCATCGTCGTGCAGTGCTCGTTCGGCGGCGGCTGGCGGCACGCCGAGACACCGTGATTCTCTCACATCGAAGCCCCCTCCGGCTCCGTCGCGAACGTCGGCGGTCCGCCGGTGCCGGTTCATCCGGAGCCGGCCCGGTGAAACCCCACTCCGGCTGGAAAAGGGAAAGTCGAGAGTGGGGTGGGGCGAGGGTGGGTCCGTAAACAGCGCGTAACCCCGGTCCCCGTTCTCCGTTCAGAAGAGGAGAGGTCCTTGCCGAGCCCGGAGGAGAGGTCACGATGCGCCACCTGCCGCTGCTCCTGCTCCTGGTCGCGGTGCTGCCGGCGGGTCCGGCCCGCGCGCAGAACCGGAATCCGGCCGCGCCGGCGCCGCGCGCGGTGGACACCTTTGCGCGGCTCTTTCCAAAACCGGACGGGCAGAACGGGTACGAGGAGCTGGTCCTCGCGAGCGACCTGGTGGCCAACAATCAGGATTTCACGCGGATCGAAGCGGAGAACACCACCCTCACCTTCCAGCGGGCGGTCCTGCGGGAGCCGTCCATCCAGCGGGCGCTGACCCTGATCCGCCGGGGTCTGGCCAAGGGGACCCTCTCCCCGCGCGCCGAGGTCCACGTGGACACCCTGCTGCCGGAGCTGGCGCAGTTCCGCCGCGTGGCCCGGCTGCTGAAGGTTCTGGTGCGGGTCCAGATGGCCGACGGTCAGACCGCCGACGCGATCGAGACGGTGCGGCTCGGGCTCCGCTTCGCGCGGGCGACCGATACCGACACGCTGATCTCCAGCCTGGTCGCGGCGGCCATCGACGCGATCTGCACGAGCGCCATCGCCGACCACCTGGGCCAGCTCTCGGCCAGGGACTGCGAGGCTCTCTATCGCCTCTGCCTCGAGTGGCTGCGGCTCCCGGACCCCACCCTCCACGCCCTCGACATGGAGCGCCAGAATGCACGCGTGATGATCGAGGACCTGAAGCGGCAGACTCCCAGCCAGTGGATTCAGAACCTCGGGCTGCAGAACGATGCCTTCGCACAGGCGGAGCTGCGCCGCATCACCGCAGAGCCCGGCGCGGCGGACGCGATCTTCGACGAAGCCGGCCGGCGGCTGGCCCGCTGCTTTGAACAGGCGCTCCGCGAGGTGCAAAAGCCGGTCTGGCAGCGTGATTGGGCGCCCGACCCGGCACCCACGGATCCCGCCGGCTACCTCTTCGGGTTTCTCAAGCCGCCCCTTTCCCATGTCTCCGACGGGTTTGCCCGCGACCAGGCCCGGCTGCGTCTCCTGGCCTGCCACTGCGCCATCCGGCGGTATCGCTGGGAGCATGACCGCCTGCCGGACTCGCTCGCCGTCCTCCAGCTCGGGGACCTGGCGGTCGATCCGTTTTCCGGGCTGCCGCTCCTGTACACGGCGAGCGGCAGCGACTACCGGCTCGTGAGCGTCGGCGCGCCGGCTCCCGCCGACGACCCGCAGGCAGTGAACGGCCGGCGTCCGCTGTCCGTGATTTCGGGGGAGTAGCATGGGCCGCTTTCGAGGCGGACGGCCGGCGGAACTCCCGCAATGAGCACCATGGGGGAAACGGGAGAGCGAGGCGGATGACCGGACGGATTGCGGGGGGTCCGGCACGGCTTCCACCGCTCCTCGGCCGGCACCGAGGCATTCCCGCAATCGCGTGTATCGAGGGTCGCCGGCGGTGTAAGATGGTCCGTGTCACACGAACAGCCCCGCCCCATGTCGGACTCAACGACCGCCTCCCGGCCTGAGCTTCGGCTCCAGGAACGGGCCGCGTCCCTGTCGCTCGGCGCGAACATCGCGCTCGTCTGTATCAAGCTGGCGGCGGGGCTGGCCTCCGGCTCGATCAGCGTACTCGCGGAAGCCATCCAGTCGCTGCTGGACGTGATCGCTTCCGGCGTGATCCTGCTGATGCTGCGCGCCGCCGCGGCGCCGCCGGACCATCGCCACCCGTATGGGCATGGCAAATTCGAGAACCTCACGTCCCTCGGTCAGACGGGCCTCATCGTGGGGTCGGGCGGCTACCTCCTCTCCGAGGCGATTCACCGCTGGCAGCATCCGGGACCGGTGCGGGTGGACTGGGGTCTCGCCGCCCTGGCGATCGCCCTGGTGACCGATTTCCTGGTGTCGCGGCGGCTGATGCGGGTGGCTCGCGAGACGGGATCCCACGCGCTGGAGGCCGAGGCGGTGCACCTCCGCGGCGACATGCTCTCCTGTTTCGGGGTGCTGACGGGCCTGATCCTGGTGCGCCTGACCGGGCAGCCGCGCCTGGATTCCGGCATTGCCGCCGTGATGTCCATCCTCGTGATCCTCTCCGCCCTGCGCCTGATGCGGGATACCGTGCGTCCGCTGCTGGACGAGAGCCTCCCCGCGCCGGAAG
>CAYQDT010000041.1:0-11214 GCA_964416225.1 uncultured bacterium | reverse complement strand
GATGTTCGTGCGCGGCAGCCCCAGGCCGTCCATCGTCCGGGCGGCGACGATCAGGGCATGGGTGGAGTCCAGTCCGCCGGAAACCCCGATCACCACCCGCTCCGTGCGCGTGGCGAGCAGCCGCTTCATCAGGCCGTGGACCTGGATGTTGTACGCCTCGTAGCAGCGCTGATCCCGTTCCCGCGGATCGCTCGGAACGTAGGGAAAGCGCTGCACGTCTCGCAGAAGCGGAATCTCGAGGGCCGGTACCCGGAACTCGAAGGCCACCTTCCGAACCGCCCGCACCCGCTCCAGGTGATCGCCGACGACGTCGTTGAAGCTGGTGAGGCGCATCCGCTCCTGGACCAGCTTCTCCAGGTCCACGTCCGCCGCGATGAGCTGCTCGTCGCTCGGAAACCGGTGCGACTCGGCCAGCAGCGTGCTCGCCTCGTAGATCAGCGCGTGCCCGTCCCAGGCGAGGTCGGTGGTCGACTCGCCGGGGCCCGCGGCGCTGTAGAGGTAGGCCGCGGTGCAGCGGCCGGATTGGGAGGCGCAGAGATCTTTCCGGTAATCCGCCTTGCCGATGGTGATGTTGGAGGCGGAGAGGTTGGCCAGGATCGTGGCGCCGGCCAGGGCCCCGTAGGTGCTTGGGGGAATCGGCGTCCACACGTCCTCGCAGATTTCCACGTGCAGCGCGAAACCCGGGACGTTGGCCGCCTCGAAGACGAGATCGCTGCCGAACGGCACCCGCCGGCCTAGGAACTCCACCTCGCGCGCCACCGCCTGCCGGGCGGCGCTGAACTGGCGCTTCTCGTAAAACTCACGGTAGTTCGGCAGGTAGCTCTTCGGCACGATGCCCAGCACCTCGCCCCGGTAGATCACGACCGCGCAGTTGAACAGCTTGTTCTCAAACCGGAGCGGCGCACCGATCAGCAGCACCGGCGAGAGCTCCCGGCTCCCCTCGACGATCCTTTCCACGGCCGCGACCACCGCGTCCAGGAGCGCATCCTGATGGAAGAGGTCGTCGTTGGTGTAGGCGGAGATCCCCAGCTCCGGGAAGAGCGTCACCGCCGCATGGAGCTCGGAGGCCTTCCGGGCCAGTCCCAGCGTGTGCTCCGCGTTGAAGGCCGGATCCGCCACGCGGACGAAGGGGATGCAGACCGACGCGCGGAGGAAGCCGTGCGAGTAGATCGAGTAGAACGGATGCGCCATGATGCCGGTTTTTATCACGGATGGGGGTTGGTTAACCGCCCGTTGAGCTGCACACCTGCCTGCCGCATCCCTGCCGGCCGCGCCTGGAGCGCGCATCCGCGCGGGTCCACGCGCGCACCGGCTGCCCGGGAGGGGCGAGCGGGGCACTCACGCCGCCTGCGGGCGACACGATCTTCACCGAGGAAGCAGGCGGGTCCGGGGGCGAACTACGGCCCTGGAAAGGAATCCCCCCATGCGCACGCAGCTTTCACACCTCTTTCTTGGGCTGGGACTGGCGCTCTGCCTGACCGCCCTCACCGGATCCTCCGCGCACGCCCAGAACGGGACGGACGTGCTGGTGGAGAACAACGTCGAGTACTCGAACCCCGATAACCAGCACCTCCAGTTGAACCTGGCGCGGCCCCAGGGCAGCGGACCGTTCCCCGCCGTGATCTGCATCCACGGCGGCGGCTTCCGCGCCGGCACCCGGGACGGCTACAACGGGTTGATCCGGAAGCTGGCCCAGAACGGGTACGTGGCGATGACCATCACCTATCGCCTCGCCCCCAAGTACAAGTTCCCCGCCGCGATCTATGACTGCAAGGCAGCGGTTCGCTGGCTCCGCGCCAACGCCTCCAAGTACCACGTCGACCCGGGCCGCATCGGCGTAACGGGTGGCTCCGCCGGCGGCCACTTGGCCCAGTTCCTCGGCGTGACGTCCGGAGTGGCCGAGTTCGAGGGGGACGGTGGCAATCGCCCCTACTCCAGCGCGGTGGCCTGCGTGGTCAACTATTACGGCCCCAGTGACTTCACGAAGAGCTACGGCAAGAGCGTGGATGCCGCGGAAGTTCTGCCCCTGTGGCTGGGCGGCAACCTGGAGACCGCGCGGACCCTCCACATCGTGGCGAGCCCGCTCTACTGGGTCACGCCGGACGCCGCGCCGACGCTCTGCATCCACGGCACGAAGGACAACTACGTGGCGTATGAGCAGGCGACCTGGATGGTGGACAAGCTGAAGGCTTCCGCGGTGGAGGCCGAGCTGCTCACCATCGAAGGCGCCGGTCATGGCTTCGGCGGGAAGGACGCGGAGACCGCGGACCGGGCGATGATCGCCTTCTTCGATAAGCACCTGAAGCACTAGCGGCGCGGGAGCGGTACGGCCCGGGTCTCCGGTCGCTAATCCGGGCCGTACCGCCCCTGGGTGATCTCCGCGATCCGTCGAAGGAGCGTCTCCTCCTGCTCGGCCACCGCCGCCATTGTGTGCGGCGTACGCGTGTGGTAGAGCTGGAGGAGGCAGGAGAGGGCGTGATCCAGCGCGTAGAGCGCCAGTCGCTCCCGCAGGTGGGGCACCGCGAACAGCTCCGGATAGCCTCGCCGGAGCCGGACCCACACGGACGCGAAGCGGGCGGGGGTGACGCCCCGAGCCTGGGCCGGCTCCGCGTAGAGTGAGGGGTACCGGAGGAAGCGGTAGATCGTGTCCAGCTCATAGTCCGGCGGACCAACCTCGGCCAGCTCCCAATCCAGCACCGCGGTCAGATGGGGTCCGTCCACCAGCACGTTGGCGAAGTGGAGATCCCGGTGGACCAGGCAAGGCGGGCCGTCCTCCAGCACCGCTGCGTGCCGCCGGAGATGCTTTTCGGCGTGCAGGACGAACTCCCGATCGATGGAGGGGACCCGCATCAGGCGGTCGACCCGCTTCCGCACGCGGCCCTCGATGTACGCGCGCCATGAGGGAGCGGGACGCAGCTCCCCTTCCGGAAGGTCGCCGACCGCGGGAAACCGCTCCTCGTGGATCGCGCGGAGGGCATTGATCCATTGGAGCAGCCACCATTCCCGGGTGGCGCCGTCGGGGTTTTCCAGCCAGGCGCGGAGCAGATTCTGCCCCGGCGTCCAGCACTGGAGCGAGTACTCGCCGAGGAGGTCGTCCGTGCCGGAGGCCAGCACGTCCGGCACGGGAATCTTCCCCCGCATGCGCTGCAGGAGCACGGCCTCGCGCCGCAGCGACCCGGTCGCCCGCGCCGCCTCCCGGCAGCGCAGGACGTATTCGCGATTCACGCGGAGAACCGTATTGAGCTGCCCGCCGGTGAGGCGCTCGACGCTGCGCACCGGCCCCAGCCCGTGCCGGGCAAAGAGCCGCTCCAGCGCGGTAGGAGGAGTTGTGGCGCCGGCGGGCCGGTTGGCGGCGGAAGCCATGGAAGCCTCGAGTCCAATCGCAGGGTATTGCTCTGAAGATGTATCATGCCAGAGCCGCCCCGCAGTCCGCGTCGCGGGATCCGCAGCTCCCGCACCGAATCAGCCGCGCCTCTTGCGCTGCAAACGAACAGCAGGGTCCCTCATCCGAGGAGACCCTGCGCCCGCAGCCGCTCGTCGCCCTGCGGGGATTAGTAAGCCGGCTGCATGGTCCGGAGCGGGATGACGCCGGCCAGTCCGCCGCGGCGCCAGTGAAGCACGGTCACCCCACCCTGCCGGAAACGGCGGGCGCGAGTGTGGATCATCAGCGCGTGGGACATGCTGCCGGGAAGAATCCCGTCTCCGAGGTTGAAGAGGATGGAACGGCCGTCCGCGCTCCGGATCGCTCCAACCGAGCCTGTGGTTCCCAGGCTGTCGATGCGCCAATCCACATCCGCCAATGCGGCGGGTGGGCCGAAGTTGCTCCGCTCCAGTCCCACGATCGCAGCGGTGGAGGTCGGCAGCAGGCGGATGAAGCTGTAGAAATCCAGCTCCCCGGTACCGGTCTCGCGCACGACCCGGTCCTGCACGGCCCCTCGCACCACGATTCCGCCCACTACGCGCGAGAACGGCCGGATCTGGTCCACCAGCACCGTCCCGACCAGCTCGGGCCGGGCGGCAGCGGTGGTTCCCGGCGTCGAGACCGTGCCTCCCGGGGCGATGGGTACGGCACGGATCGGGACGGCGACCGCACAGAGGGCCAGGGTCGCCACGGCCGTCAGGGGGTTCTTCAGCGTCCGCATCTCGGTATCTCCTCCGATTCTCGGACCGGGCTCCGCGGCTGCCGGAGCGCCGGGACAGGGGAATGGCAGCCGGTTAGAGAGACCGCCGGTGGGGCCGGGAGGATCGTGAAGTGCGCAACCACTGACGCGTGATCTGGGCGTCTCTTTCCCGGTGAAGCACCTCACGCGGGGCTCCCCGAACCGGTCCTCCCCAGCGTTCCGTGCCTGCGGCGGCAAGCACTCCGCAGGGATCGGCTCGCGACGCAAATTCACATCGCCATGAGGAGGTCCGGTCAGGAGGTCCGGTCAGGAGGTCCGGTCACGAGGGTCAGGTGAAGGGGATCAGGTCAGGAGATCGCCGAGGCGGTGCTGCACCAGCACCAGGCCCGTCAACACGGCCGTCTCCGCCCGGAGGACGCGGCCCCCGACGGACAGCGCCGTGGCCCCTGCCGCCGCGAGCTGCTCTCGCTCCGCATCCGTCCAGCCCCCCTCGGGACCTACGGCCAGCGCCACCCGTGCGGCCCCCCGGACCAGCTTCGCGGCGCCCGCGGCGCGGTCATCCATGCAGAGGCGCGTGTCGGCTTCGGTCCAGTCCGCCTCCGCCAGCGCTTCCGCAAGAGACACCGTCGGCCGGACTTCCGGCAGCACCGCGCGCCGGCACTGCTTGGCCGCGCGGACCGCCGCCTTCGGCCACGCGTGCGCCTTCTCATGCTCCAGCCCCTCCGCCTGGACGGAATAGGTGCTGAAGACCGGCAGTACCCGCGTGGCGCCAAGCTCCGTGGCCTTCTGCACCACCAGGAGCATCCGCTGCCGGGAGAGCACCGCGCAGATCAGGGTCAGCTCCAGCGGCGACTCCGGCGATCGCGCCATCTCCTCGTACACCAGCGCCTCGCCGCCCCGGTCGCCGAGGCTCTTCAGGCTGGCGCGAAACCACTTTCCCTCGCCGTCTTCCAGTGTGAACGCCTCTTTCACATTCACATCCCGCGCGCGCAGCTTTCGAGCCGCCTCCGCGTCGAGCTGTGCCGCGCGATTCAGGTGCAGCCGCCATGGTACGCGGATCGGCTGGTGGTCGGCGGGCAGCTCTCGCCAGGGGGCGCCGGCTTTTGGAAGGGGAGGCATCTTGAACGATCCGTGAGGTAAATCCCTCCCGCCGCCCCCACTGGCGCTGGGGACGGACGGGCGAGCGAAAACCCGAAGAGCGGCCGCTCTCTGGGCCGACCCTCATCTGATATCAGAAACGCCGGCGGCGGTCCCCTGCTCACGGCTTCCCGCGCGCAGCAGCGGCCGGTACTCCTGGCTGCCGTTCCCCGCTTCGCGGAGAGCCTGAGGCTCATCGCCGCCCCGGCGGACGACGAGACGACCGGACGAGCAGATGAGCGGACGAGACGACAGCGGACGAGACGATCAGCGGACGAGCAGCACCGAGCAGTGAGCCTCGCGCAGGAGCCGGTCCGCGACGCTGCCGACGAGAAGGGCCTGGATCGGAGAAACGCCGCGGGCGCCCGCGACGATCAGGTCCGCCTGGTGCTCGCGCGCGCATTCCACGATCTCGGCCACCGGATCTCCATCACGAATTGCGGGCGACCCGTCCCGGCCGGCCCCGCGGAGGATGGCTGCCGCTCCCTCCGCAAGCTGCTCGGCTTCGGCGCGCTGGAGGCGCCCGATCTCGGTGGCGCGGTCGCCGTGACGCTCCCGGTATTCGGGAAGCAGCGACCGAAGCACCGCCGGACGCACCACGTGCAGGGCGGTCCAGTGCAGCTCGGGGGACTGGGGCAGCGCGGCGGCAAATCGGGCCGCTTCCGCCGAGTCGGGCGATCCATCCGTGGCGAGAACCGCCTGGCGCAGTCCGTGTCCCGGCGCGCGCGCCACCAGGACCGGGCGGGAGGCATGCCGGGCCACGTTTCGCGCGACGCTGCCGAGAAGCAGGCGGTCCAGCCCCGTCAACCCGCGGGAGCCGAGCGCCAGCAGGTCCGCGCCCCACTCTTCCAGTTCTCGGAGGATCTCATGCGCCGGGTCGCCGGACCGGACCGCCGTGCTGACTTCCAGGCCATCCGCCTGCAGCTCTCGCTCCGCGAGCCGGGTGGCGTCCCACGCCAGCTCCGCCTCTTCTTCCATGAGCGGCTCCATCGCCTCCCAGGAGGCCATGGCCGGCTCCACGGAAGGCGCCATGAAGGGATAGCTGCGGGGCACCACCGACAGCACCCGAATCGCCGTTCCCGCTTCCCAGGGCAGGGCCCGGAGGAAGCGCTGGGCTGCCGCCGCGTGCGATGAGCCGTCCGTTGCAAATAGAATCCGCATTTCGTCCCTCCCCTGCGAGCGCCTGGCTGCTCCGCTTCCAACATACCCGCCTGAGCGGCGAAACAAGCGCGCGCCGCAGCGTTCCTTTAGCTGGATGGGATCTGGCGCCGGAAACAGTCCGGAATGTGATCATCCACCATCCCGGTGGCCTGCATCCAGGCATAGACGATGACGGGGCCCACAAACCGGAATCCTCGCTTCTTCAGCGCCCGCGAGATCTCCTCGGAGACCGGGGTCCGGGAGGGTAGCTCGCCGCCGTCCCGGCGCAGGGGCGCAGGGCCGGCCATCGTCCAGACGAAGGTCGAGAACTCCTCGCCGCACTCCGCCATCGCAAGAAAGGCGCGGGCATTTCCGATGACGGCCTCGATCTTCGGGCGGGAGCGCACAATCCCGGGATTCTGCAGCAGTCGGTCCACGTCCGCTGCGTCGTAGCCGGCCACCACCTCCGGGTCGAACCCGTCGAATGCCTCTCGAAATGCCTCTCGCTTCCGCAGGATGGTGAGCCAGGAGAGGCCCGCCTGGAAGCCGTCCAGCATCAGCTTTTCCCAGAGGGCGCGGCTGTCGCGCTCGGGCACGCCCCATTCCTCATCATGGTAGGCGCGGAGGAGCGGGTGGCTCGCCGCCCAGGGGCATCGAGGCCGGGCTTCGTCGCTCATTTTCACGTTTCCAACCGGGAGGGAGGCTCCGGAGCGGGCCTACCGGAAGCCTTCACCCGTCGAACCGGAACTGCGTCTGCCCGATCCGGATGGTGTCGCCGGGAGCCAGCGGCTGCTCCTGAACGCGGATCCCGTTCACGAAGGTGCCGTTCGAGCTCCCCTCGTCCCGGATGAACCAGCCGTTCGGAGAGTAGACCACGCGGGCATGGCGCCGGGAGGCGGTACTGTCTCCGTGCAGCGCGATCTCCTGTGACGGGTCGCGTCCGATCCCCGTCTCCTCCGTCTGCAGGTAGAAGTGCTGCCCGGTCAGCGGCCCGTCCACGGCGACCAGACGAGGGCCCGCTCCACCGTCGACCGGGCCGTAGCCGGCCATTCCGGGCGTCAGCACGGTTGGTGCGTAGGCCGGGTCGCCGTTCATCACGCCATAGGCGCCGGGACCCGCGTAGCCGGCGGGGGCTCCGTATTCCGGCTCCGGTGCGTACCCCGGCTGCCCGTATGCCGCCTCCGGACCGTATCCCGTCTGTCCGTATCCCGGCTGTCCGTATCCCGGCTGTCGGCCAAACCCCGAGTCGTAGCCGGGCGCCGCGCCGGGATACGCCCCGTACCCGCCCTCCGCGGGCACGCTGCACGCGCAGTTACCGCCGGCGTCCTTCGGCTGCCCACAGAAGGTGCAGACGTTCGGGTTGCTGGGGATGGGCACGGCGCCGGGCACCACGGATGGCGCGCGGAAATCGGTCAGGGGGATCGAATCGACGGGTCGCGTGGAGCCGGTGGCCGTGGCTTTCTCGTTGTAGCCAGGGTCACCCGCCCGAACTGGATGGCGTCGCCGTCCCGCAGGAGCTGGCCGGGCTGCCCCACCTGCCCGTTCACCAGCAGCTGTGGGAGGCTGGTCTCCGGATAGAGCGCGTAGCGGCCGTTCGTCAGGCGGAAGCTCGCCATCCGCTTCGGAACGGCCGGATCGAGAAAAACCGGAATATCCGCCAGCTCGTCCCGGCCGACGTACGCCAGCGGGGTATCCAGCACGTACTCCCGGCCCTCGTTCCGGCCGATCAGCACCTTGACCCAAACCCGCTTCATCACCTCGGCAACCAGGTTGATGAAGAACCCGATGGCGGCTCCCACAATCAGGAAGCTCAGGAATCGGAGCTGCGTGCCGAAGAAGAGATGCGTGAAGGCGAGGACCTGGAACATGAACCCGCCCAGGAACCCGCCGATCGCCCCGCCGACCGCTCCATTCCAGGCGCGCCGGAACGAGAGGCTCGGAACGCCGAACACCGCCCCCAGGAACAGGCCCAGGAACATCCAGCCCATGCTGCGCGCGATGATCTGGGGGCCGAAGTCCGCGATGGAAACCTCGCCCGGATTGCCGCCCATCAGCGCGTAGATGACCTGCCCGCAGTAGAAGCCGATGAAGCCGCCGACCGCGCCCAGTCCCGCGAAAGAGAAGAAGGCCCGCTTGAAGCGGCCCGTGGTTCCCTCCCCCAGACCCTCCGCAACCCCCAGCGATCCGCCGATTAGCAGCCCCGCCACGGCGCCCAGAAGCGCGATGTCGGAGGGTCCGACGCGGAAACCGGAGCCCGCATTGTCATACCGGGACGGCTGGAAGGCGGTGCCGAGGGGAACGTACTCCACGACAAACCACGCCAGCAGACCGCCGATGGCCCCAAAGATGAACCCCCGCAGCACCCGCAACGGAGACATAGTCGCTTTCCTCGCGTATCCTCGCCGGCCGGAGCGGCTACGCCTCGAAGCGGAAGCGCGTTCCGCCAATGCTCACTTCATCCCCTGGCGCAAGCAGCGTATCGGTCACCCGCGCCCCGTTGACATACGTCCCATTCGCTGAACCGAGGTCCTGGAGACGGTAGGAGCCGCCCTCCGCGCTGATCTGCGCGTGCCGGCGGGAGGTGGTCGTGTCGCGATCCAGCGGGACGGGGTTCGTCGGCTCCCGGCCGATCACCACCGTCCCGTGCAGCGGGAAGACGCTTCCCATGTAGGTCCCGGCCATCCCCACCAGCCGCGGTCCGCTCCCCGGCGGGGCAGCCGCGGCGCCGGGGACGCCGGCCGCCATGCCCGGAGTGACGGTGCAGGCGCAGCGCCCCGCGGCGTCCTTCATCTGGCCGCAGTAGGGGCACTGGTTCGGATCTGCTACCACCGGGGGCGGCGCGGGGGCGGGTCCGGGAGCCGGGCCGGGTGCCTGGCCCGCCGCGAGGTTGCTACCGGAAAGATTTGTGCCGCCGCTGCCCTGGAGCTCCGGCTGGACGCCGAGCTTCTTGAGCACCTGGTCGAGCGTGATCCCATGCACCCTGGCGTAGTAGATCCCGCCGGCGATCAGGCCAATGAAGATCAGCCAGGAGATCAGCATCATACCCCAATCCCCACCGCTCACGGGCGCCGGCTGTGCCGCCGGAGCCGCCGCCGGAGCCGCCGCGGCGGGCGTGTTCGCCGGCGTGGGGGCGGCGGTATTCGCCGGCGCGTTGGCGGGAGCGGCACCTGCGGGCGTGCTCGCCGGGGCGTTCCCCGCGGGAGTGCCGGAGGGAGTTCCCGGTGCGTTCACCGTGGCGGTCACCTCAGGCAGCGCCACGGGGATGCTCTGGACCGTCTCCCCCTTGGGGAGGTCGATCGTCACGTCTTTCGTGGTGCTGCTGCCTCCGTCCGGGGTCACCGTCACCTTACCGGCGCCCTGCGCCACGAAATCGAAACTGGCGGTGCCCAGGGAAGCGGGTTGGATGATCTTCCGCAGGGTGTTCTTGCCGCCGTCCGTCAGCGTGACCACTCCGCCCGCGACCGGCTTGCCGTCCTTCCCGGTAACCTTCACCTCGACCTTCTGGACCAGTTTGAAGTCCTGTGAGGAGAAGATGAGATCGGGCGCGCTGGGATCGACGCTCTTTCGAGCGGCGAAGCCGCTCTTCCGGTCCAGCACGTAGAGGGTCGGCGACTTCACTCCGGCCGGCAGCTCCAGCTCGCCCCTGTCCTGGATCGGCTGGGGCACGCCGGAGCCTTCCTGGATGTAGGCCGTGTAATCGCCTCCGGACGGAACGTGCACCGTCGCCCGCTTGACGCCACCCGCGGCGCTGCCGGAGGCGGCCGGCGCCGCGCTGCCGGACTTGGCCGGGGCCTCGCTCTTAGTGTCCGCCCGGGCGTCCGGCTTGGCCCCCGGCAGCACGGAGGCGTCGCTCTTCGGGTCACTCTTCGCCGCCGGGTCGCTCTTCGCCGCCGGGTCGCTCTTCGCCGCCGGAGCGCTCCCCGCCGCGCCCCGGTCGGCCGCCTTGTCCTGCGCGCCGGCGCCCCCGGCGGCGGACATCAGCGCGAGCACCAGAACGGTCCCCAGAAGTCGCTTCATTCCCGTTCACCCCGTCTCAGCGTGCAGGGCACTCCGGCGGGCCTCGCTGCGGCCCGCTCGCCCGATCTTACCACCCAACCGGTCGCCCATCCTCCGCCCGTGACCGCTGCGGTTCGGCATCCTCATTCAGTATTCGCCGGTCCGCCGCCATTGCCCCTCGCGAGGCGAGGAGATTGCAACTTAGTTTTCCCTTAGGACAGAGTGGAGGGTCGCCCGTGTCACCCGATCTCCGGTGAGGGGGGTGCTGAATGCGATGGGCTACTCCCATGACTTAGGCCGGCGTCACTCAGACCTGCAGCGCGGGCTCACCCACTTCATCGTCCCGAAGGCGGCGCAGCGCTTCCGGAATGGACCGGATCACGTCGCTGGCAAGGGTGCCCGGCGCTCCGAATTGTTCGCCGGCCACCTCTCCAGCCAGCCCGTGGAGAAAGACGGAGGCCACCGCGGCTTCGTACGGCTCCAGCCCGCGGGCCAGCGCGGCGCCGAGGATTCCCGTCAGCACATCCCCCGTACCGCCGGTGGCCAGCGCGGGGCCGCCGCTGGAGTTGACGCCCAGCCGTCCATCCGGCGCGGCGATCACCGTTGCGGGGCCTTTCAGCACCACGACGCAGCCGAACCGGCCGGCGGCCTCCCGTGCCGTCTCGATTCGATTGGACTGGATGCTCTTTACTTCTGTTCCCAGCAACCGGGCCATCTCCAGCGGATGCGGGGTGATCACGCCGTTTGCCGGAAACGTCCCGCCGCCCGCGGGTGCCAGGAGATTCAGCCCATCCGCGTCCACCACGGCCGGCGCGGGGCA
>CAYQDT010000040.1:0-11431 GCA_964416225.1 uncultured bacterium | reverse complement strand
CCCTCACCCGCAGGATGGTGGGCGAAAGGGAGCTCAACGGTCTAAAGAAGGGCGCCATCCTGATCAACGTTTCCCGCGGGGGAGTGGTCGATACGGAGGCGCTCGTCCGCGCGCTCGACAGCGGCCAGCTCTCCGCCGCCGGGCTGGACGTCACCGAGCCCGAGCCGCTGCCTCCCGGACATCCGCTCTGGAAGCGAAACGTGATCCTGACACCCCACACGGCCGGCACTTCACCCGGCGGATTCAAGCGGGCATTCCGGCTGTTCCGGGAGAACTTGGTCCGGTTTTCCAATGGAGAGACCCCGCTGAACGTGGTGGATAAGCGTGCCGGCTATTAGACCGCCGGCGTGAAGCCGGTGGCAACCTGTTCGGGGACGCGGGAGCCCGCGGGACCGCTTGCGGCTGCACGCTCGCCCAGAGGCGCGCCTCCGGCGCCCGAAAATGTCCGGGCCACGCGGCGCCAAAATGCCGATACCCGGCGCCCAAAACCGCGCTCGCCGCGCACCCGCCGGCTCGAGACGAAGAATCGGGATACCGTTCCGGGCTGCGGTATAATGACTTCACAGCAATCCGAGGACGCGGAATTCCCCAACGTCTTGCGGCCTGAGCACCCTCCCCAGCTCAGGCCTGCGAGGCGACCGTGACGCTCGGATTGCGGCGGGCAGGGTCTCCCTGCCGGCGCGGCGGCGCCGCCTCTCCCCAGATCGGGCTTCCCAGGGCGAACCGAGATTTGTCCCGGGGCGCGTCCTTTCGTCAGGGGCAACCGGCGCAAGCCCGCGGTCTAGCCTGAGTAGTAGACAGACCGGATTTTCCACTGTGCCCCAACGCCAGCGTGTCGACCTCACGAATTGTGACCGTGAGCCTATCCATATCCCGGGCCGGATCCAGCCGCACGGGGTGCTGGTGGCGCTCGAAGAACCGGAGCTGACTGTTCAGCAGGTCAGCGTCAACGTCGACCGCTTTTTTGCCGCCGGCTCCGCGGAGCTCCTCGGCCAGCCCCTCGCACACCTGGTCGGTGAGGGACAGGCCGAGCTATTGCGGGAGCTGCTCCGGCGAGACGATCTGGAGCGGAACCCGCTGTATGTCTGCACGCTGAAAGCCCCCAGCGGTGACGGCTATTTCAACCTAGTGGCCCACCGAAGCCGAGGGATGCTCGTGCTGGAACTGGAGCGCTCGGCGCAGGCCGGAAACCTCTCCTTCCAGAACCTGTATGCCGCGATGCGGACCTCCGTGGCGCGCCTGGAGCAGGCGGACAGTGTCGACGAGCTTTGCCAGTTCGCCGCCGAAGAAGTGCGGCGGATCACCGGCTTCGACCGCGTGATGGTGTATCAGTTCGATCACGACTGGAACGGAACGGTGATTGCGGAGGACCGCCGGCCGGACCTCGACCCGTTCCTGGGCCACCATTATCCGGCCTCCGACATCCCCGCGCAGGCCCGACAGCTCTATCTGCTCAATCGGCTGCGGCTCATCCCCGACGCTCGCTATACGCCGGCAGAGATCGTCCCGGAGCTCACCCCCGGAACGGACCGGCCGCTTGATCTGAGCTTTTCGGTGTTGCGGAGCGTCTCACCCATCCACCTGGAGTATCTCCGGAACATGGGCGTGATCGCATCCATGTCCATCTCGATCGTTCGCGACGGCCGGCTGTGGGGCCTGATTGCCTGCCACCACCTGTCGCCACGCTACCTGCCGTTCGAGGTCCGAACCGCCTGCGAGCTCATGGGCCAGCTCGTCTCCCTCCAGCTTGACGCCAAAGAGCGCCACGAGACGTATGAGCACCGGGTGCGCCTCTCGTCCGTCCAGAGCCGGCTGGTCGAGAAGATGGCGGGCGATGAGGATTTTGTCGCCGCACTCCGAAAAAACGAGAGCGACCTGCTCCACTTTATGGACGCCTCCGGAGCGCTGCTCTGCTTCGAGAGCGGGTGCATCCGCTTGGGCCGGACGCCGGACTCCGACGCGAGTCGCGCGCTCCTCCAATGGCTGGGGGAAACCATGCAGGAGGACCTGTTCGCGACGGACTCTCTCGCGACGACCTACCCCGCCGCGGCCGCGTTCCGAGAGGTCGCCAGCGGGATCGTCGCGCTGCGGGTCTCCGGGTCACGCGGGCACTACCTCGTCTGGTTCCGGCCGGAAGTCATCCGGACCATCAACTGGGCCGGGAACCCCGACAAAGCGGCGACGGTGGATCACGACGGAATGCGAATCCACCCCCGGAAGTCGTTCGAGCTCTGGAAGCAGACGGTACAGGGGCGGTCGCTCCCCTGGAAGCCCGCCGAGCTGAGCGCGGCGATGGAGTTCCGGAATGCCCTGGTGGGGATCGTCCTCCGGAAGGCGGAAGAGCTGTCACAGCTCAACGCGGAGCTGGAGCGGAGCAATCGGGAGCTGGAAGCATTTTCCTACTCCGTCTCCCATGACCTGCGTGCGCCGTTCCGCCACATCGTCGGCTTTTCCGACCTCCTGATCAAGCGCTCGTCCGACCACCTGGACGAAACCGGCATCCGGTATCTCAAGACGATCGCCGAAGCGGCGCGCCAGGCGGGCATGCTCGTCGATAGTCTCCTGGCGTTTTCCCAGATGGGGCGCCAGCAGCTCCGGCGGGTGGACGTGGACATGGAGGCGCTGGTCCGGGAGGCGAAGCAGGACGTGCAGAGCGAGGCGGAGGACCGGGTGGTCCGCTGGAACATTCGCCGCCTGCCTCACCTCGCGGGCGACCCGACGATGCTCCGGCTCGTCTGGCGGAACCTGCTCTCCAACGCGGTGAAGTACACACGCACCCGAGCGGTTGCCGAGATCGAGGTCGGGTGCGATGAGAACGACCTGGCGTACGTCTTCTACGTCCGGGACAACGGCGTGGGCTTCGACATGCGGTATGTGGAGAAGCTGTTCGGCGTCTTTCAGCGCCTCCATCGTATGGAGGAGTACGAGGGGACCGGCATCGGCCTCGCAAATGTCCGGCGCATCGTCGAGCGCCACGGCGGCCGGGCCTGGGCCGAAGCCGAGTTAGGAAGCGGAGCGACGTTCTACTTCGCGCTGCCGAAACCGGAGAACGAAAGTTAATTATGGCCGACTTAAAGCCGATTCTACTGGTGGAAGACAATCCGAATGATATCGAGCTCACGCTCGCCGCTCTCGCCGAGAACCATCTGGCGAATGAGGTGGTCGTGGTGCGGGACGGCGCGGAGGCGCTGGACTACCTCTACCGCCGCGGCATCTTTATGCTCCGCGTCGCCGGAAATCCCGCCGTCGTCTTGCTGGACCTGAAGCTCCCGAAAGTGGATGGTCTCGAGGTGCTCGAAACGCTGAAGACCGATGCCGACCTCAAGACGATTCCGGTGGTGATGCTCACCTCGTCCCGTGAAGAGCAGGATCTGGGGCGGGCTTACCAGCTGGGGGTGAATGCGTACGTGGTGAAGCCCGTGGATTTTCATGATTTCGTGGAGGCGATGAAGGAGCTCGGGCTGTTTTGGGCCGTCATCAACCATCCGCCGCCGGGGAGCGTTACCTCATCCCGGTAGCCGTTGCACCTCCCCGCGATAACGCCAGAGGCATGGAGACGCGGTGATCCAGTTGAACATCTTACTGCTGGAGGACAGCCCGCTGGACGCGGAGCTCACGCTTTCGGCTCTCGACGATCCGGAATTCCGGCTTCACGTCATCCGGGCGGAGACCGGCGAGGAATTCGAAGCCGCGATCGCCGCGGGCGGGCTGGACCTGATCCTGGCCGACTACGCGCTCCCGGCCTTCGACGGGTTGAGCGCGCTCGAGATCGCGCGCGTCCGGTGTCCGGACGTTCCGTTCATCTTCGTCTCCGGCACGCTCGGCGAAGAAGTGGCCATCGAGTCACTCAAGCGGGGTGCCACGGACTACGTGCTGAAGCAGCGGCTCCAGCGCCTGCTGCCGGCGGTGAAGCGCGCCGCGCGCGAGCTTGCCGAGCGGAGGAGCCGCCGGCGCGCGGAAGAGGCGCTGCGCGCGGGGGAAGAGCGCTTCCGGCTCCTGGTGGACGGCGTGCGGGACTATGCCATCGTGATGCTGGACGCGCGCGCCTGCATCGAGAGCTGGAACGACGGTGCGGCGCGGCTGCACGGGTTCTCCGCCGAGGAGGTGATCGGCCAGCCCTTCACGGTCCTCTTTCCGGAGGAGACCCGGGCGACCGAGCCGGCGCGCCAACTCCGCGAAGCCCGGGAATGCGGGCGCTCGGAGCAGGAGGGGCGGCGCGCTCGCCGGGATGGGTCGCACTTTCTAGCGAACGGAGTCGTCACGTCCATCCGCGAGCCGGACGGGCGCCTGAGCGGGTATGCGAGCGTCACCTGCGACATCACCGAGCGCAAGTCGCTCGAAGCCGCACTGCACCAACGCGCGGCGGAACTGGCGGCGGCGGACAAGCGCAAGGATGAGTTCCTCGCCATGCTGGCCCATGAGCTGCGCAACCCGCTGGCCCCAATCCTGAACGCGGTGCAGCTCATGCGGGCCCGCGGGTCCGACGGCCCAACGCTCCGCCAGGCGCGCGAAGTGGTGGAGCGCCAGGCACGCCATATGGGACGGCTCCTCGACGACCTCCTGGATATCTCACGAATCACCCGCGGCGAAATCCAGCTGCGGCGCGAGGCGACGCTCCTCTCGCGCCTGGTGGAGGATGCGTCGCAAACCAGCCGCCCGCTGATCGAGGCACACGGGCATCAACTGGCGTTCCGCCGTCCCGCCGAGCCGGTCTGGCTGAACGTGGATGTGACCCGGCTCACCCAGGTGCTCTCGAACCTGTTGAACAACGCGGCCAAGTACACGCCGGACGGCGGCGAGATCGCGCTGGAAGCAGCCCTCGATGGCGACGACGTGCAGATCGTCGTCCGCGACTCCGGGCGCGGCATCCCGCCGGAGATGCTGGCTTCGGTCTTTGACCTGTTCGTTCAGGTCAACCCCAGCATCGACCGGGCGCAGGGGGGCCTCGGTCTGGGCCTCACCCTGGTGAAGCGGATCCTGGATCTCCACGGCGGATCCGTGGAGGCGCGGAGCTCCGGAGTGGGGAAGGGGAGCGAGTTCGTCGTGCGGCTGCCGACGGTGCGCCGGCGGATTCCACACGGAGCGCGCTCTCCCGGCGCCCACGGCAGGGCGGTTGCACAGCGACGCCGGGTCCTGGTGGTGGACGACAACGTGGATGCGGCGGAAACCCTCGGGGAGCTGCTGGAGGTCTGGGGCCACGAGGTTCGCGTCGTCTACGATGGGATTGCCGCCGTGGAAGCCGTGGATGATGAGGCACCCGACGTGGTGCTGCTGGATATCGGCCTCCCGGGCCGCGACGGCTACTCCGTGGCGCGCCAGCTCCGGGGCGAAGCCGGGCTGCCCCACCTGCTCCTCATTGCGATCACCGGTTACGGGCAGGAAACCGACCGGCAGCTCTCCGTGGAGGCCGGATTCGACCATCACTTCACCAAGCCGGTCGACCTGGAGCAACTCCAGCGCATCCTGGATCAAGAGGCCGCGGACCTATCCGCCCCCGGAAACGCCGCACCCACCTTCACGGCACCGCGCCCCCGTCACTGATCTCCGGACGCTGCGGCCGAAACCGTGTGGGGAGCGCCCGGTACGCCTCACCGCGCCGGCCGCCGCCCCGCACCATGCCGCGGTGGATCCGCCCGGCCCGGCTCAGCTTGCTTGTTTACCAAATGACCGTGGGCAGGGTATGATTTGGTCCGTCCGCCGGCCGACAATCGCTCTGGGCGAATGGTCCCCACTCAACAGGCCAAGCGTGCGGGGTCTTTGCCGCCGGGGTGCCGACCTTCGGCGAACATGATACGCTGTCTAAAAATGCCGTGCAGGTCGGGCGGCGTCGCCTTTCTCTTCGTTTCCACCGGTCCTACCTGCGGACCCCTTGCCAGTGGGCCCTGCGCCCGTCCATCGATATCATGAATGTCCCGATGTTAGCGCTGCAGCGCGAGTACGCCGCGATTCAACCCCGGCTGGATGACTACTGGCGCGAGACGCTGGCGTCCATGCGCCTGTTGAAGGGCGGCCACCTGGAGGGGTTCGAGGCGGAAATCGCGCACTTCACCGCGGCACCCTATGCCGTGGGCGTGGCCTCCGGCACCGACGCGCTGACCATGTCGCTGATCGCCGTAGGCGTCGGCGCGGGCGACGAGGTATTGATCCAGGCGAACGGCTTCATCGCGGATGTGGAAGCCATTCGTCTGGCGGGGGCGACCCCTGTACTCGTCGATGTGGCTCCGTCCGGCTATGGCCCCGATATCGAGCAGCTTGAACAGGCGATCACTCCACGAACCCGGGCGGTGCTGGTGGTGCATCTCTATGGAGTGCCCCTGGAGATGGCGCCGATCGTGGACCTCTGCAGCCGCAACGGGCTGCGCCTGGTGGAAGATTGTTCCCATGCCCATGGCGCCCGCCTGGATGGGTGGCACGTGGGGCTGTTCGGAGATGCCGGCGCCTTCAGCGCCGGCATCATCAAGAACCTGGGCGCCTACGGGGATGCCGGTTTCGTGATCACGCGTGATGCCGAGATTGACCGCGAGGTGCGGCTGCTCCAGGCGCACGGGCAGGCGAAGAAGAACCAGCACGTCCGCTACGGGTTCAACAGCCGCCTCGACGAACTACAGGCCGCAGTGCTCCGCGCAAAACTCCCGCTCCTGGAGGCGCGAAACGGCCTCCGCCGTGAATACGCGGCGTTCTATAGCCACGAACTGCGTGAATTCTGCCTCGAAGTGCCCGAGTCGGAGCCGCGGCGGGTCGATGCTTTCCACCAGTACGTGCTGCGGGTGGAAGGCCGGGAGCCGCTCCAGGCGGCGCTGAAAAGCCGCGGCGTCGAAACGGGCATCCACTACCCGGTTCCGCTGCACTTGCAGACGGCCTGGACGAACGCCTACGGAGCCGGACTGCACTTCCCGCGCGCCGAGCGGCTCGCCCGGGAGATCCTTTCGCTGCCGATCGTACCAGATCTGACATGGGAAGAAGTCCGCTACGTGGCGAACGCTTTCCGCGAGTGTGTCTCCAGCATCCCGTCTCAGGTGGTTACTCGATGATGGATGGCAGTCCGGAGCTGTCGATCGTCGCACCGCTCCATAACGAGGAAGAGAACGTCCAGCCGCTCTACGAGGCGATTCGGGACGCTCTGGAGCCGCTGGGGAGGTCGTTCGAAGTCCTGCTGGTGAACGACGGCAGCACAGATCGGACTCCGGAGCTGCTGGACCGGCTTGCCGCGGAAGACGCCCGTCTGCGCCCGGTACACCTGGATGGAAACTTCGGTGAGGCGGCGGGGCTCTGCGCCGGCTTCTATTCCGCCCGCGGCGCCGTGATCCTGACCCTGGACGGCGATCTCCAGAATGACCCGGCCGATCTGCCCCGCCTTCTCGCGCTGCTCGAGCAGGGCGGCTACCGGGCCGTGTCCGGTTGGCGTCGGCAGCGGCAGGAGGACATGGCCACCCGCGTGCTGCCGTCGAAGATCGCCAACTGGCTGATCGCCGCGGTGACCGGAGTTCCCTCCCGCGACAACGGCTGTGGGCTGAAAGCCTACCGGGCCGAGGTGGTGAAGGGCGTCTACCTTCCCCATGGGCTGCACCGCTTCATGCCCGCCGTCTTCGGAGTGAGGGCCTCCGAATTCGGACAGATCGAGGTTAAGGATCGCCGGCGAAATGCGGGTAAGAGTCACTATGGCCTCTCCCGCTTCTTCGCAGTGGTCCGCGACGTCCTGCTGATCCCGTACCTTCTGCGCCACGACCCGGACACGGCGCACGCCTGGATGAAGTCTCTGCTGGCGCTGGGCGCCGCGCTCTTCCTGGGCGGGCTGGCGGCGGTGCCCACCCGGCAACTGACGCTGGCGGCCGGACTGTCGGTGACCGGTCTACTCGTCGCCCTCTACGCGAACGGCGTGCGGGCAAATCTGGAGCGCTGGATCGAGGCGCAGCGGAACAAGACGTTCCGGATCCGCGGCGAGAGGGATGCACTGCCCTCCACCGACCGGGCGCAGGCCGGCAGCGGGGTACGTGTTTGAAAACGGCGTCATTCCTTGCCGAAGGCAGACTGGCGCATGCGGGCACCCGGCGCGGCCTCCGGTACGGCATCAAGCTGGCACTGGCCGTCGCGGTCATAGCGTGGCTGGCCCGCGGCGACGGCTGGCTCAAGATCGGGCAGGCGCTACACGAGGTCCAGGCAAGCTGGTTCGGGCTTGCGCTGCTCGTCTACCTTGTCGGGCAGTCGCTCTGCGCTTGGAAGTGGAGCATCCTGGCGGGGAGCGTCGGCTTCCGTAAGCCGCTGCGCTTTTACTGGGTGAATTACCTGGGAGCGATGTTTCCCTCCCTTTTCCTGCCGACCTCGGTGGGCGGAGATGTCTTTCGGACCCTTGCCCTCGTTCGCGGCGGCGGGGATAACGTGGAAGCCACCGTCTCCGTGCTCGCGGACCGGGGCACGGGGCTGCTCGCGATGGTGTGGATCGCCGCCCTGGCGTCGCTAACCGAGCCGACGTTCCAGCACCACACCCTGGCTGCCCGCAGCATCTTCGTGATCTGTGCCGTGCTGACGGCCGGATTTGTGCTTCCGTTCGCCGTCAGACCGGCCTTCGCGCGGCGCGGCTTTCTCGGAAAGGTGCTGCGCTGCTGGGATGAGCCCGCCCAACTGCTGCAGGCGCTCTTGCTCTCCTTTATCTTTCAGCTTGCCGTCTGCCTGATTTACATCTTACTGGGCAAGGCGCTCGCGCTGCCGGTGGATCCGCGCTTCTACTTCCTGCTCTGTCCCATCGTCTCCGTGGCGGCGATGTCTCCCGTGACGATCAACGGGCTGGGGGAGCGGGTGGCGGCGCTCGTCTACCTCTTCGGGCTCGTCCGCATCGGCGCCATCCAGGCGACGGTGTTCGGGCTCGCCTGGACGGCCCTCGTAACCCTGGCCTCTCTCTTCGGCGGCCTGGTCCTCTTCTCTGCGGACCGCCAGGCGGGTTGGAATGACGCCGAGGACTCCGGGAATGGCGCCCGTCAGTAGCCCACCGCCCGCCGTGCCGGGCGCCGCCGGAAGGCCGTCCCTCGCTCCAGCGGTTCCCCTCTGGCGGCGACCCCTCACCTGGCTGCTGCTGCTTTGCGCCGCCGCGGCCCTGCTGTTCTTCCCCGGCCTGACACACCGCGGCCTGACGGACAACGAGGGGATGTACGCGGAGATCGGCCGCGAGATCCTGCTCACGGGGGACTGGATCACGACCCACATCAACGGCGACGTCTATCTGAACAAGCCGCCGCTGATGTTCTGGCTCATCGCCCTCGGATACCGCCTCGTCGGCACCACGGAGGCGGTCCGCTTCCTGGCCGGCATCGCCACCCTCCTGATCCTGCCCGTGCTGTATGACACGGGCCGGGTGCTCTGGCGGCCTTCGGCCGGCGTCTGGGCCGCGGCCGTGTTTCTTTCGTCCATGCTGACTACCGTCGAAGCGCGGATCCTGCGCGTGGACGTATGGACGGCACTGTTCGTCGCCGTATCGCTCTGGGGCGCGGTGCGGGTGGCCCGGAGCGACGGCGAGCGGCCGGACGCGCTCGGGCTGTGGGGGCTGTGGCTGGGCGCCGGCATCGGCGTGATGCTCAAGGGCCTGATCGGGGTCGTGCTTCCGGCGCTGGCGCTGGTGCCGGCGCTGCTGGTGACGCGCCGCTGGCGAGACGTGCCGCGCTACTGCCCCCTCTGGGGCCTTCTGGTGCTGGCGGGAGTGGTGCTCCCCTGGCATATCCTGGCCGGGCTGCAGAACAAGGGCTTCTGGTGGGACTATATCGTCAACCAGCACCTCCTCTTTTTCTTCGACCGCAAGTTCCCCCGCGACTCGGAGCCGGACTCCCTCGCCGAGGTGTGGGGCGTGTTTGCCGCGCGCCTCTTTCCCTGGCTGCTCTTCCTGCCCGCGGCGGTGATGCGGCAGGTCCGCCGCATTCGTACCACGCCGTCCGTTGCGGAATGGATCCCACTGCTCTGGCCGGGGATGATCTTTCTCTTCTTTTCCGCCTCGAAGGGCCGGTTGGAGCATCACCTGATCCCGGCCGTACCCGGCGCCGCGCTGCTGATCGGCGGACTCGTCGATGAGTGGGCGCATCCCCGGAAGAGGGGAGCGGAGACACGCGGGCAGCTCCTTCCATTTGCGCTCCTGCTCGCCATCGGTCTCGGCGGGCTCGTGGTGGGTCCCTATGTGCTGCGCACCACCCGTGCGATCCACGCGGCGCCGCAGCTCCTCTCGCTGGCTACCGGCGCGATGCTGTGCATCACCGCCGCCGGAGCGGCCGGCATGAGTGCGATGAAGCTCCGGCGGCCGGCGTGGGCGATGGGCGGCGTGGCGGGGTGCTTCCTCGTCTTCGCGTACTTCAGCCTCATCGGGCTGGACCTGTCGGACGGCTACATCTCACCGCGGCCGCTCATCCGGAGCGTACCTCCGACGGTCTGGAGCAGCAGCCGGGTCGCCTACGAGGTCAGCGAGGAGTACCAGCTCTGCGGGGTCTTCAATTTCTACCTTGGGCCCCGGATCGATCTGGTCGAGCCCCCCGGTTTCATTCCGCCCACTTACCTGAAGCAGGACGTCAGTCACTTGTTCGTCAAGCGGGGTCCGTTCTGGAGCGAGTGGGCCGGCCCCCGCCGGATCCTGCTGTTTACGGATCCGAAGAAGCCGCTGGACCGGGCGGGGGAGTACCCGCAGCCGTTCTACGAAGTCGGCCGTGACGGGCGGCGCCAGCTGATCACCAACCAGCCTATCACCTGGCGCTGAGGCGCCCGGCGGCACCCGGATCGGCGGTACGCCCACCCTCCGGCGCGGCGAGGTCCGCACGTTCCGGACAAATCACTTCGGAGTCCGAAAACGGCGAGCAGCATGCCGGCCACTCTGACAAGATAGAGGCGTGATGCTGACCACCGAAAGCTGCTATCAAGCCCTCCGCACGCACGACGCGCGCTTCGACGGGGTCTTCTTCGTGGGGGTGCTCACCACGGGCATCTACTGCCGGACCGTCTGCCCGGCCCGGACGCCGCGGCAAGAGAACTGCCGGTTCTTTCCCAGCGCCGCCGCCGCCGAGCGTGCCGGGTTCCGTCCCTGTCTCCGCTGCCGTCCGGAGCTGGCGCCCGGCTGTGCCCGGGTGGATGCCGTCGACCACCTTGCGACGGCCCTCCTCGCACGGCTCGAAGACGCTCTCACCCAGGACCTCCGCCCGGCGGAGCTCGCCCGGGAGCTGGGAGTGAGCGAGCGACACCTGCGCCGGGTGACGGCGCGGGAGTATGGGGTCTCGCCGGTGGAGCTGGCGCAGACCCTCCGGCTGCTTCACGCAAAACGGCTCCTCACGGATACGAACCTGCCGGTGACCGAGGTGGCCTTCGCGAGCGGCTTCACGAGCGTGCGCCGCTTCAACTCGCTCTTCCGGGAGCGCTACCGGATGACGCCCCTGGAGCTCCGGCACCGGCGGGCGCGCCCCGCCGGGCC
>CAYQDT010000039.1:0-11466 GCA_964416225.1 uncultured bacterium | reverse complement strand
AAGCGGCCGGCAACGTGCGGATCGACGGCCTCTACTTCGACCAGCAGGGCGGCTCCAAGCTGTACGGCCTCGCGGCGCAGGCAAAGTGGCAGTTCGATCCGAAGCAGTACGTGGCTGCCCGCGGTGAGTTCCTGATCGATGACGGTTTCGTCGGAACGGACCTTTACTCGCTGACGGTTGGCTACACGTACATCTTCAACAAGTACTTCCAGACTCGAGCGGAGTTCCGCACGGACTTTGGGAGCGGTAAGGTGTTTGCGGACAGCGGCCACAACCGCTTCACGGACACGCAGCCGACGGTGCTGGTCTCCGCCATCGTGAGCTATTGATGCTGAGCCGGTAGCCGGGCGAGCGGTACCCGGCCCGCGCGAACCGGCGCGCTGACCGAGCGGCGATCCCTCCGGGGTCGCCGCTCTTTGTTTTGGCACTCCCCGCGGTGGCGGTCCGAATGGCTGCTGCGGGAAGAACCGCCTCCGGCGCGGGCTGATCGGTCGACGCCCATCGACGGGCGAGGGGGAACGCCCGGCACCTGCAGCCCGGGCCCGCGGCGCGGAGGCGCGCGGTGCCGGCTCTTCCGCTCGACGGGGCCCGGACGCCTGCGCGACCCCGCCATCCACGGCTGATCCGCAGCGTCCGTAATGTGCCGTTAACACGTCCGTGACCTAATCTTCAACATTCGGACACGATTGGGAAACCCCTGTTCGTTAACTTTTGTCTGTCCGCGATCGGTCGGCGATGCAGCAACGAGCCAGCCCTCGGCTCAGGAGGAACGTTTTGGACATGTTCAGTGACCGGATTACCCGCATTCGCGGGACAGATTTTCGACGGCGCTTCCTCGCCACGTTCAGCGGGAAGATGCTCGGCGTGCTGGCCATGTTCCTGGTGATGGCCGGCGCGTGTGCCTTCTTCGGGGCATCCGCCTACGCGGACGGCGCACCCGCCCTGAAAGGCGATGAGCCCTTCATCAACCCCATCAATACGACCTGGACGCTCGTCGCCGCATTTCTGGTCTTCTTTATGCAGGCCGGGTTTATGTGCCTGGAGGCCGGGTTCGGGCGGGAACGGGAAAGCGTGAACATCATCCTGGAAGGGATCGTGGACACCTGTCTCTGCGGCATCCTCTTCTGGGCGTTCGGCTTCGCGTTCATGTTCGGTTCCGGAAACGGCTTCATCGGGTTGCAGTATTTCTTCCTGGAGAAGGCTCCGGCGACGTATGGGACCACCGGCGTGCCGCTGCTGGCCTTCTTCCTGTTCCAGTTCGCCTTCGCCGACACGTGCAGCACCATCACCTCCGGTGCGATGCTGGGTCGCACCGGGTTCATCGGGGACCTGCTGTACAGCGTCGGCGTGAGCGGCTTCATCTACCCGATCTTCGGACACTGGGCGTGGGGCCCGGACGGCTGGCTGAACAACATCAAGCCTGCGGCCTTCCACGACTTTGCCGGTTCGACCGTCGTCCACACCATCGGTGGAATGGTGGCCCTCGCCGGTGCGATCGCGCTGGGGCCGCGTCTCGGCCGTGTTTTCAAGCGGGACGGGGGCGGCCTGCCGCCCGGCCACGACATGGTGCTGGCGGCCGTGGGCGGCGTGATCCTCTGGTTCGGCTGGTACGGGTTCAACCCGGGCTCCACGCTCTCCGCGATGGACGTGCAGGGGATCGGGCGGGTGGCGGCCAATACCACCCTCGCCGCCTGTGCCGGCGGCCTCTCATCCCTGTTCTACGCCTTCCCTCGCGGCAAGAAGTGGGACTGCGGGATCACGGTGAACGGCTTCCTGGCGGGCCTGGTGGCGATCACCTGCCCCTGCTACTGGGTCAACCCATTCGGAGCCATCATGATCGGGCTCATCGCGGGGATCGTCGTCGTGGCGGCAATCGACTTCGTCGAGTGGCTGCGGATCGATGATCCGGTGGGCGCGGTGGCGGTGCATGGCGCCTGTGGGATCTGGGGCACGCTCTCGCTGGGTCTCTTCGCCTGCGGAAAGTACGGCTCCGCCGGACCCACGGGCGCGGACAACTCCAGCCCGGTGGCCGGCCTCTTCTACCACGGCGGCACGGCGCAGCTCGTCGCGCAGATCATCGGCAGCGCGAGCATCACGGCCGGGACATTCGCCGTGGGCCTGGCGCTGATGTATCTGGTGAAGGTTACGGGCACGCTCCGCGTCAGCAAGGAGGGCGAGCGGGAAGGCATCGACCTGCACGAGCATGGCGCGCTGGCCTATCCCGAATTTGCCATCCGGCGGCTCGGCGCCACCTCGGTGATGCCCGTGGCGCACGAGCCGGTCACGGCAAGCACGGCAGCGACCAAGCCGGCCGCAGCAATGAACGACTAAACCGGGAGGCGCCGGTGATCCTCGGGTGTGGCCCGGGCCGCCGGCGCTCCGTCCCGCGCGGCAGATGAGGAGACGCGATGACGAAGATCGAAGCGGTGATCCGGCCCGATAAGCTGGATGACGTGAAGGCCGGCCTGGACGAAATCGGCGTCCACGGAATCACGATCATGGAGGTGCGCGGCGCGGGCCAGCAGCGGGGGTACGTCCACCGCTACCGCGGCGCGGAGTACCGGGTGAACCTGCTCGACAAGGTGAAGCTCGAGACGGTGGTTCCGGATGCGCTGGTGGACCAGGCCGTGGCCGTCATCACGGAGACGGGCCGCACCGGAGAGGTGGGCGACGGCAAGATCTTCTTGATCCCGGTTTCGGATGCGGTGCGGGTCCGGACGGGTGAGCGAGGGGAGGCCGCGATTCGCTAGCACAGGACCGGCTCCGGAACGGGGAGCTCACGGGCGCCGTGATGCGCCGTGAGCTCCCCGCTCCGTGCCGACGGCAGCGGCCGAAAGAGGATCGAGCGCCCCGCGTGGTCCGGCGGTGCCTCCGCAGCCCTTCCGGGTTGTTCGCACCCGCTCTTCCGGCGCCGCGCGGGAGGCATCCGGCACGGGCCCGGACAATATACCGTGCCGCCCGCGCACGAGACGGGCGTGGAGATCCCGCGTTGGCCGTCGCAATTCGTCCGGACGATACCCTCACTCTCTTCATCCCCCACGGCGCCGTGAACGGCTGCGTCGTCCGGTACACCCGCACCGGGCTGGTGGCTCAGGTGGACCAGCCGGTCCCGCGAGACGTCCGAATCGGGTTCGTGCTGTATTTCCGCCGGCAGATGATCCGGGGCGACGTGGAGTGCATCGGGCAGGACGACCGGATCGCGCGGCTTCAGTTCTGCGGCCTGACCGCCCGGGATTGGCTGCTCCTAGAGCCGATGATCGATCCGAACGACTGAGCCGGGCCGGGTGCGCGGGCGGGACGGATGGCCCGCGTCACGCCTCCTCCACGTACCGGTGCCGGCCACGATCCCTCCCGGCCGCGGCGCCCGGCGTGGTGCCGGGGAGGACCCATTCAGGAGCGGTTCGGCTACAACGACAGCGGAAAACCCGCATCGCCGGCCTGATTTCCCAAATGCTTCCCCTATCCTGATTGATGCCATCTATGCCCGAGCAAGCTGCCATTGTCCCCAGCCCCGAACTCCTCGACGACCTGGGCTCAACGGGTGCCGAATGGCTCGTGACCGTGTTCGATAACGATAAGAACACCTTCGAGGAGGTGATCATGATCCTCCAGAAGGCGACGGGCTGCGCGCTGGAAGAGGCGGAGCTGGAGACCTGGGAAGTGCATCACCTGGGGAAATCGATCGTCCACCATGCGGACCAAGCGGAGTGCGAGCGGGTCGCGACAGTGATCCGGACCATCGGCATCCGGGTCTCGGTCGACCCCCTCTAACGCGCAACCGGGATCCGCCGTCGCCGCGCACCCGCGCGAAACTGAGGCCTCAGCTCGGGCCGCCGGCTCATCCCAAAGCGGGGTCGAGCCGCTCCCGGCATTCCGCCAGGGACCACTCCCGCAGGAGGCGGCCGTCCCGGAACACCTCGACAAGCTGATCCTCCCCCGGGTCGCCCTCGGGCACCGTCCGGAGTACGCCCGCGTCTCGAATCAGCTTCAGCCGGCCCGGCTTGCTCCGCTTGCCGGGATCGGTCACCGGATCCTTGGAGACTTCTCGCTCCTCGCCGTCCACGACCGCATGACTGCACTTGAAGGCAAACCGCTGGGTGTCGCGGTCCAGCTTCTGCAGGAGCGCGCCGCCCATCCCGAAGGTGACATTTTCCGTCGACCAGCCTGCGGCGGCGATCCGCTCCAGAGTCGCCGCCGTGGAGTCGTAGTTGACGCCGTCTCCCTGGATCAGCCGGACGTGCGGGTCCAGCACGCGGTAGCCGCTCCCATTCGTTCGGTACCCGAACCGTTCGCCGAGAATCTCCAGCACGTTGACCACCACGGTGGCGGGGTCGCCCGAGTCCGGGCGGATGACCACCGTTCCATCGCGCTGGAGAACCCGCTCCCGCAGCTCAGCGCCCCAGACGGAGCGGCAGGCGTGGTAGACGTCGTAGCTGTCCGACACCACGGCCACGAGGCCGCGCGGGAACTGCTCCAGCATGTTCGCATAGGCTTCCCGCTCATGGGCCCGTCCCCAGCTCGTGATCGTTGAGTGCTCCGCGGCCGGGATCGAAAATCCCGCCATCGGCTCTCCGTAGTAGCCGCGCGCCAGGAGCAGCCCGGCGATGGTGTCCGTGCCGCGGAAGTTGAGCAGGTGCGCCGCCGCGCCGATCCCCGCGCTCTCCGGCGAGCTCACCCCCCGAAAACCGAAGTCATGGAGTTTGAACGCGAGTCCTTCCCGGTGGTCCGCGGTGCGGTCCATCCACTCCCCCAGGAGCCGCTTCATCTCGCCGGAAAGGGTGGCGACCGTGGTGGGATACCACACCTGAACCAGCACCGTTTCCAGCAGGTTCGTGAGCCAGTACGCGTTGGGATCGGTGTTCTCGATGGTGGCCAGGACGTTGTGGACCGGAACCGTGGTGCCCTCCGGCACCGCGCGGATCCGAACAGGAAGGCGGCCGCCGTGCACGTTCAGGATGTGCTCCCAACCCTCGCGGTTGAACAGCTTCCCATCTCCAAGGTGGGCCGCAGTGAGCGCCTCCGCCTCGTCGATCCGCTCCCGGGTCACCACCGGGCCGGCCAGGTACCGCTTGAGGAAGTACTGCAGGCCGAAAAAGAGCACGGACGGAAACCGGCCGCCGCGGCTCTCGAAATAGGAGTAGATGAATTGCGTGCCGGGTGGGTACTGCTTCCAATGCGTCAGCTTGTAGCTGTCCGTGAGCAGGAGGGGGTTGTCCATCATCGTCGTCAGGTGCCGCGAGGGGTGGGTTCCGAGATGCGGAGCGTCACAATGAACGAGAGCCAGCGGCGTCGTTTCACCTGTTATACCGGCAATGGATCGAGGAGCGCCGCTTCTTGTGCAATATTTCACAAATCCAGCAGCGGGTGCGCGAAACCCTGATCCGTCCGGCGCTGCGGCAGCGCTGGAGCTGCGGGCGGGGGCCGGAGCGTATCCGTCAGCGCCGTGCTCGAAGAGCCGGAGCGTCTCCTGTTCGAGAGCCGCCGGGGGAGGAGCAATTGGACCGTCGAAAAAAGTGTCAAAAATGCGGTGTTCCCGGGTTTGAGCTCCCGCGGCGCTGGGCACCATAAGTGCAGAAGGATTAAGCGTGTTACTCCTTCTTGATCAGCCAGTGCTTAGCCGCCCTCTGGGGGCGGCTATTTTTTGTGTCGAGAGCGAGCGGGCGGCTGGCCGCGGGCCACGCGGGGCCGGCCCGTTAGGTGAGATCGGCTTGGCGGTCACTCGTCGCGGACGTCCCGCGCCGCCTGCCACGCCGGCTCAACGAGCGCCAGGAAGACGATCGGCTCGGCGCCGGTATTCTCCAGGAACTGCACCGCCCCGGGTGGGATCAGGAGCGCATCACCGCTCCGCACGTCCCGCACCTCGTCGTCGATGTGCATCCGGCCGCTGCCGGAGAGGAGGTAGTAGAGCTCGCTCGCTCCCTCCAGGTGGTGGCGCAGCGATCGCTCGCCGGGCCGGATCACACAGTGGGCCAGACTGTAGCCAACCGGCTGCCCGTCATGGTCCGGATGGATCAACTCCCGGAGCTCGCATCCGTCGTTCGCGGTGATGGGGGCTGTGTCGGCAAGGTTTTTGATCCACATGGCGGCTGTCGCTGCTGAAACGAAAGCGGTCCGGGCGGCGGAACCGCTGGGAAGAGGAGTCCGGCGGGAGAGACGACCGGCGGCGAGGTCGCTGCGAACGCGGCTCTCCCGCCTGCCGGACTCGGCCGCGCCGGCGATGGCGTTCTTGAGGAACCGATTCTCGGAGCACGGCCGGCAGCCGGTCCGCTGCCCTACTCGGGGCTGCTCCCCGGCGCCGGCGCGGTCCCGGTCCGTGCGGCGGCGCTTCCCCGCATCAGCATGATGAGGTTGGTTCCCTGCTGGCGCTGCACCTGAACGATCAAGAGGTCCGGTCCCTTGCGGAACAGGTGCTGCTCGTAGCCGGCGGCCGTCTGGGGGCGAACTTCGGTCCAGCGGAGCTTCTTCAGCTTCGCATCGTAAAAGCTGAAAATCTTGTCCGCGTCATCCGGCGTGGCGTATGCGCCGATCCCTCGGAACATCGCACCGATCTTTTTGCCGCCCACCTTTCCCAGTACCCCGACACTCACCCGCGCGGCTTTGGTCGCGGTCATTTCCAGAGAGCTGTTCGGGTAGATCGGCACATCGCTCCCGAGTGACTGCTGAACCGACTGAGGCGTGACCGGCCCCATCTCCTTCAGGGCGTTTTGCACGTTGGCGCCCAGGATGGCCGTCAGCACCACCACGGCGATGAGGCCCAGTACTGCACATCCACCGCAGCCCCCAAGCACCCAGACCCACCAGGGCCGACCCCGGCGCGGAGGCGGTCCGCCGAGCGAGTCGGTCGGCGTGTAGACTCCGGGGGACGAGGGATACTGGTTCATTCTGACTCTCCGCTGCCGAAAACAAGGCCGACGCTCTATAGTGGCTCCGCGGCGAAGCGGCCGCCTCCGTTATCGATTGAACGAATCCGGGCGCCGCGTCGATACGCGGCTCCAGATCCCGGGAGCGGCCGTGAGCCGCTCGGGTCCAGAGACTCCTATGCTGCGCTGGCTTTCCCTCCCCCTCGTCGCCTTCTCGCTCGCGCTGCCGCGCGCCGGTGCCGCCGCGCAGTTCTCGGAGGAGGAGCGCGCGGCGGTAGTCAGTTACTGGAACGTTCCCGGCCGCCTGGTCGCCACCCTTCCCGCCAACGCGCCACAGGCCGGTCCCCGGCAGATTCGCCTCACGCCGGAGGGCTCCCTCTGGCTCTGGAAGTATCAGCGGGCGGTGACGGGAGCCGACAAGCCGCCCCCGACCGCCGATCCGGCGGCGGTCGGCGCAAGCGCGGACTGGGAGGCCTGGGTGCGCGCGCGGTTGGAGCGGGACCGCTGGGAGGCTCAGAATTCGGCGGACGCGGGAAACGGGCTGTTCGGGGTGCTTCCACGGGCGGACGGCGCCGCGCCACCGGCTCCGGGACCGATCCCGCCTGCGCTGCTTCGCGCCGTGGGCGACGCGCCGCCCTTCGCCGCGGCCGTTACGCCGCTCCTGCACGTGGTGACGTTCCATGACGGCGAGACGCTCTCGTATCCCGACCACGTGGTCACGCGCCCTCGCTACGCGTACTACCGATTCCCACAGGGCGTCGTTGCTTACGGCACGCCGGTGAAGGAACTGCCGGCCGCCGAGCTGGACCCGCTGTTCGCTGCGGCCGGCTTCTCTACGATGGAGCAGCGGGTGATGAAAGCCGTCTCCCACCTGGAAGGCGGCTTCGACGCGGTAAATACGTACGACACCGGCTGGGTGTCCGTGGGCTTCATCCAGTTCACCACGGGAGAGGACGGCACCGGCTCACTGCTGGACGTGCTCGCGAGCGAAAAAACGGCGGCGGGCGCCGCCTTTGACGGTGATTTCCGCCGCTTCGGAATCGACGTGGATCAGGGCACGCTGGTGGTGCTGGACCCTGGATCCGGCGCGGAACTGCGCGGCCGCGATGCGGTGCAGAAAGTGATCGACGACGCCCGCCTCACCGCCGTCTTCCAGCGTGCCGGACTGCACAGCTCGCCCTTCCGCGTGGCACAGCTTCGGGTCGCCCGGTCCCGCTACTGGCCACTCGATGATCCGCTTACGATTCTCGTGGATGGCCAGCCCGCGCAGGGCAAGGTCTCCGACGTCATCCATTCCGAGGCCGGGACCGCGGCACTCTTCGATCGGAAGGTGAATCGCGGGAGCGTGGCCCCGATGGCCCAGGTAGTTGCCCAGGTGATGGCGGCCCACGGGCTCAAGGCGGTTCCGGAAGCGGCGAAGTACGAGCGAGAGATCGTCGCCCAGCTCAAGTACCGGTTCGACTTCCTCACCGATCCGACGCTGAGCCAGCCTTGACGGCGGAGCCGATCCCGGCCACCGGGCCGCAGGCAGGGCGCGGCGGGCGGCAGGCACGCTTCGTGTCCGGAAGCGGCTGCCGGTCACACGGCTCGCAGGACGGCTCCTCAAATGAGCAGGCCGGCGTCACCCGGCTAGCTCGCCGCGGAGCACGGTAACCGCCTGTCCGCCGAGGGTCACGCGCTCTCCCCGAAGCTCCACGCGGACCGTCCCACCGCGGCGGGAGGCCTGATAGCCCGTGAAGCGGCTCCGCGAGAGCCGGCCGGCCCAGAAAGGCGCCAGGCAGCAGTGGGCGGACCCGGTCACCGGGTCCTCATCAATCCCGACCGCCGGGGCGAAGAACCGCGAAACGACGTCGTAGGCGGCGCCGTCAGCACGGCTGGTGACGATCGTCCCGCGCGCCGGCAGTGCCTTCAGGCGCGCCAGGTCGGGCTGGAGCCGCCGCACCGTCGCCTCGGACTCCACCTCCACGAGATAATCGAAGCAGCTCTTGCCCACATACAGGGGCCGCACTCCCAGCGCCTGCTCCAGCACGTCCACATCGCCGCTCGGCGCGGCCGGGGTGGCGGGGAAGTCCAACTCGATCCATTCGCCGGCGCGCTCCGCGGCGAGTGGACCGCTCCGCGTGTGGAAGCGGGCCCGCTCGCGGGGAGAGAGTGCGCCGGTTTCCCAGAGAATGTGCGCGCTGGCCAGCGTGGCGTGCCCGCAGAGGTCCACTTCCACCTCCGGCGTGAACCACCTCAGCTCGTAACCGTCCGCCGCGCGGGTGAGGAAAGCCGTCTCCGCCAGGTTCATCTCCGCGGCGAGGCGCTGCATCCATGCGTCCGGACGGGGCTGCGCGACCAGGCACACCGCCGCCGGATTTCCGGCGAACGGCTCGCTCGTGAAGGCATCCACTGTAAAGATCCGCAGCATCGGCCTCATCTATGCCCGGGCGGGCGCCGCCTACTCCTCCGCCGTGACCCCCAGTGCCGCGTGGCAGAGCGCCTCGGCCGGAGTCTCGCCGGCGAAGGTACGCGGATCATCCAGGGGCGAGGTGAGCGTCACCAGCGGCTGCTCAGCCCAGTAACTGACATCAACCCGGTAACCCAGCCGCTGCAACTCCCCCACCAGTTGAAAGGAGGCCGCCAGGTCCGTGCTGTAGTACGGCACATCCGCTTCCGGCCCCGCCTCTCCGTTGAAAAGCCGCGTATGCACCCGCGCGTCCAGCTCCCGCCCCGCCGGGATTTCCTCGTCCTTCATCTTGCACTTCCTCGTGGCTCGCCCTCTCCTGTATACCCCACCGGGTGCGCGGATGCGAACCCCTTGCCCGCACGGCTGCGCCGCGGAGCGCTGCCGAGCCGGGAGTACGAACGTGGAGCGGAGGTCCGCCGGCGCGCCGCGGCGGCCCCGCTCTCCGCGCAACGAAATCACAGGGAGTTGGACGTAACTTCGCCCATGGTCCTGTATCAGACCATGCAGCCTCGCGCGTTCACGATGTCGTCACGCGCCCGGACGCTGGAGTCCCTTCAGGTGATGATGTTCAGGCAATTCCTCCCCCGTTTGAGCTGGACCACCGGCGCGGCGCTGGCCGTACTCACTGCCGCGGCCGCCCATGCCGAAACCCCGGTCAGCTTCACCCGGGACGTACGCCCGATTCTTCAGAAGCACTGTTCCGGCTGTCATCAGCCCAGCGTGCGCGAGGGCAAGCTCAGCGTGGTGACGTATGCCGCGCTGAAGTCGGGCGGAACGGCCGGGCCGGCATTCATCACCGGGAAGCCCTCGGACAGCCCGCTCTTCAAGCTGATCAGCGGAAAGAATCCCACCATGCCCAAGGGCGGCCAGCCGCTGCCCGCGAAAGACGTGGAGACGATTCGCCTCTGGATCGCGCAGGGCGGCAAGGATGACACCCCCGAGGCGAATGACCCGATCAGCCCGCAGCATCCGCCGGTCTATCGACAGCTTCCGCTGATCCCCGCCATCGCCTACTCCCCGGACGGGAGCATGCTCGCGGTCTCCGGCTACCGGGAGATCTTGCTGCACCGGGCGGACGGATCCCGGCTGCTCGGTCGCCTCGTCGGCCGCAGCCCGCGAGTGGAATCGATCGCCTTCTCGCCGGACGGGAAGTACCTGGCGGCCGTAGGCGGCAACTCTTGCAAATTCGGCGAGCTGCAGCTCTGGGACGTCGCCACGCAGAAGCAGCTCCAGAGCGTGGAAATCGGCTTCGATGTGCTGTACGGGGTCTCCTTCTCACCGGACGGCAAGAAGGTGGCGTTCGGGGGCGCTGAAAAGAGCGCCTATGTCTACACCATCCCCGACTGTCAGCGGGTGCTCAAGTTCGACAACCACAGTGATTGGGTCTTTGCCACCACGTTTTCCAGAGACAGCAAGGACGTGGTCACTACCAGCCGCGACCGCGCCGTGAAGCTCGTGGAGCTGGCAACCCGGAACTTCATCGACGACATCAACTATCAGGTTTACAACGGCGGCTACTACGCGGTGGCGCGCAATCCGCTCACGGACGAAGTGGCGGTGGGCGGCGACGAGGGGATCGTCCGCTACTACTCGATCTTCAAGAAACAGGCGCGGACGATGAACCGAGAGGACTACAACCTCCTCCGGACGTTCCCGAAGCTGCCCGAGCCGATCTACGCCCTCGCCTTCAGCCCGGACGGTAAGTACCTGGCGGTGGGGGGGCGATTCGACGAGGTGCGGGTGTTTGCGACGGCGGACGGAAGCACCGCGGCGTCGCTGAAAGGCTTCGAGGGAACGGTCCACACCCTGGCGTGGAGTCCGAAGGGAGACACGCTGGCCGTGGCCGGCTTCGACGGCAAAGTCCGGCTCTATGCCGTCCCCGCCGGCCGGGAAATCAAGTCGTTCGTTCCGGTCCCGCTGGCGGGCGGAGCGACTTTGACGCAGGCGAGATAGCCCTGGGTGCGTGGGAGCGGATCCGGCTCCTCGTGCAACGAGAGATGAGGCGAGACGTATGCGAAAGAACCGTAGAGACCCGATGCTCGCAGCGACGCTCCTGAGCGGCGCCCTCCTCGCAGCACCCACGGCCCAGGCGGCGGTTGCCCGGAAGGCGGCCCCCCCCCCCCCCCCCCCCGAGGCGGCGCACCCCCGCGCCCCCCT
>CAYQDT010000038.1:0-11654 GCA_964416225.1 uncultured bacterium | reverse complement strand
GAGAGGCCTTCCGCAAGCGGATGCGTGGCACCTGCGGGCTCCCGAATGCGACCGGCCTTCGTACGGGCTGGAGACCCGAGCGCAACCCTCGAAGGCCCCGGGAAGGACGAACGAGAAAAGCCCTGGGCTCGCGGCCGAACTCCAGGCCGGCTTTCCCGGCCGGCGGACGCTTCGCGCGGTGGTCGGGAAAACCGCAGCGCGGATTGGTCTCCGGAATCGGCGTTTGCTGAAGGCTCCCCGGGAGGGGAACAGCCCCTTCAGGAGCCCTTTCAAGAAATTGCTCGTCGAAAAAATGCTCGTCGGAGTGGCGGGACCGGCGAGGAAGCGCTATAGTAAATATCGAACAATTGTTTTATAACTTCGCCAGCAGTGATTGGTGTTTATTTAAACACCAATCACTGCTGGCGACCGGGAGACGTTGATGAGCAGAGCCAGAGACCCCCTGGGCGGGAGTGAGGAGGAGATCCGGATGCCGGATCCCCACTCCACGCGCGGCCGCTTCGTGGGAAAGATCAACCGGCAGGAAGTGGTGTTCCATCACCGGACGGGGAGGGCGTACTGCCTCACCCTGCGGGAGGTGATCGAGGCGGCCGCGCGGGCCGGCGGCTGCACCCCCTGCCAGGTGCTGGACCGGCTTCGGGACGAGTGTGTCCGAAGCGGGAGTCACGCCCAGGGCCCTCTTTCCACCCCCAGCACCCCCAGCACCCCCAACACCCCCCGCCCCCCCAGCGGCTCGGACCTGACGGAGAGCAGTGATGCCTCGCGCAGCGGCCGGGCCGTCCCGGCGCCCTAGAGTTCTGACCGACAGCTACTCCGCGCCGCGGCCGCGGCGCCCCGAGCGCGACCCCCGTCTCCAGACGCGCCTGGAGCTGGAAGGGCGCTCCCTCTTTCCGGTGGGGCCCCGCTGGGAGCTCACCCGCACGAACACCGGCGCCTGGCTGCTCCACAACTTCTGGGGGTGGCGCGGCGAGACCGGTTTCGCCCGGGCGTTCGGCGAATTCGTGGGCAGCGAGATCGGGCTCCTCCTGCTGGACCTGGACTGCTTCGTGGGGATCTGGGACCGCTGGATCACGCGGAACTGGGTCCGCCACCGGCTCTGGGAGCGCCCGGCCCACCGGGTGCTGCCGCCCTGCCCGGACGACCCGCGCCCGCCGTACCTGGAGGAGTACCTGGCGGAGAGCCGCGAGAACTGGGGGATGCTGGCCCGCCTGCTCCGGGAGTGGGACGCCGCCGAGGCGGAGGGGGCGGAAGAGGCGGAACAAGCGGCGGAAGAGAGCGGGGCGGGAGGTCGTGGATGACGCGGCCTGAGGTTTGCGGCCGGCGGCCGCCCCTGCCGGCTCCGCTGGAGCGGGAGCTGTGGGAGTGGATCCTGGAATCGGCGGCGGTGGAGCGGCGCGAGCCGCTCCTCGGCCTGCGAGACGAAGCGATCTGCGCGCTGTTTCTCTTCAGCGGGCTCCGGAGCGGGGAGCTGATCGCGCTGGACCTGGAGGACGTGGAGCTGCGGCACTGCCGGCTGCGGGTCCGGCGCCCGAACGGCGAGACACGCCGCCCCGCCGTCTCCGCCGCCGCGGTGGCGTGCCTGGAGGCGTACCTGGAGTTCCGGCCGGCGCCCCGGGCGGGCGCGGGCAACCCGCTCTTCATCTCCCGGAAGGGCGGCCGGATGGACGCCTCGGCGGTGCGCCGGCTCGTGTACCGGGTGGAGCGGGCGCTCCCGCAGGCGATCCGGGAGCGCCTGCCGCCGGGCGGCCTGCACCCGCGTCTCCTCCGCCACAGCCACGTGGCGCAGATCGTCCGGCAGTCGGCCCGGACGGGGAAGAGCCTGGAGGCGGTGGCGGAGCAGGCGGACCACCGGGATCTCCGGACGACGCGGCGGTACTACCGGCTGTAGACCGGAGCCCCGAGAACGAGCGGGCGCGGAAGGGAACGGGGTGGGCGGGCCGGGCAGGCGCGGCGGCGCGCGGGCGGGAACCTGTGAGCGGCTGGTGAACTGCGGGCCGGTGCCCTCCTCGCCGGCCCCGGCTCCTCTGCTCGCATCGACGCTCCGCCGTGTCATCCATATCATCCATATCCTCCATACCCTCTATGACCCTCCCCGCCCGCGCGCCGCGCCCCTGGTACCGCCAGGTCTATGCCCAGGTGCTCCTCGCCACCGTGCTCGGCATCCTGATCGGCTACCTCTTCCCCGAGGTGGGGAAGGCGCTGAAGCCGCTGGGTGATGCCTTCGTGAAGCTGGTGCGGATGATCATCGCCCCCATCATCTTCTGCACGGTGGTGCACGGGATTGCCTCGGCGAGCGATGCCCGCAAGCTGGGGCGGATCGGCGTCAAGGCGCTCGTCTACTTCGAGGTGGTGTCGAGCCTTGCCCTGGTTCTGGGCCTGATCGTGGTGAACGTGTGGAAACCGGGAGCCGGGTTCAACGTGGACCCGGCCCGGCTCGACCCGGGCGTCGCCCGGGGCTACGCGGAGCGGGCCCACGCCTTTTCCGCCACCGACTTCCTCCTCAACATCATCCCCCGCTCCTTTTTCGACGCCTTCGCGACCGGCGATCTCCTGCAGGTACTCCTGATCTCCGTGCTCACCGGGCTGGCGCTCGTGTCGCTGCGGGAGCGGGGCCGGCCGATGGTGCGCGCACTGGGGCAGGCCGAGGAGCTCTTCTTCGGGATCATGCGGATCATCGTCCGGGCCGCACCGCTGGCGGCGCTCGGCGCGATGGCCTTCACCGTCGGGAGCTTCGGGCTGGGCGCCATCGGTCGCCTGGCGGCGCTGATGCTGGCGTTCTACACCACCGCGCTGCTGTTCGTGGCGCTGATCCTCGGGATGATCGCCCGGGTGGCGGGGTTCTCCCTGGCGCGCTTCCTGGGGTACATCAAGGACGAGCTCACGCTGGTGCTGGGGACCAGCTCCTCCGAGACGGCAATGCCGGGATTGATGGAGAAGCTGCGCCGGCTCGGATGCGCCGAGTCCACCGTCGGGTTCGTCATCCCGCTGGGCTACAGCTTCAACCTGGACGGGACGAATATCTACATGACCCTGGCGGCCGTCTTCCTGGCGCAGGCGACGAACACCCACCTGACGCTCGGGCAGCAGCTCGGGCTGCTGCTGGTGACGGCTATTTCATCCAAGGGGGCCAGCGGAGTCACCGGCGCGGGGTTCGTCACGCTGGCCGCGACCCTGGCCGCGGTGCCGTCCATACCGCTCACGTCGCTCGCCCTCCTGGTGGGCATCGATCGGTTCATGAGCGAGTGCCGCGCCCTCACCAACGTGATCGGCAATGGGGTGGCGACGGTGGTGATCAGCCGCTGGGAGCGGGAGGTGACCCCCGCTTCCCTGCGCGCGGCGCTCTCCGGCGCGTCCGCCGCGCGGCACGGCGACCCGCACCCGGCAGGCGCCGGCACCGCGGATCCGGCCGGGAGCGAGGGGAGCCCTTCCGAGGGGTAACCGGCCGAGCGGCGGAAGGAACCGGGTACGGAGCGGGCAGCGGCCGCACGGCCGGCGGAACCGACGCCGGATTGCTACAATTGCACCGGAGTAACCGGCAGCCCCGTATGCGGCGGCCGAGTCTACGCCCGCAAGCCAACCACGGGCTCCGCCCGCCGTCCGTTAAATTCATGTCCGCCGAATCCACCCTCTTTCGATCCTGTTCCCGCCCGCGCGCGGCCGCGGCGCTGCTCTTGCTGTTCCTCGCCGCAATCGCGGCCGTGGCGGCGCGAGCGTATGCCCAGGATGAAGGCCCGCTCTTTCGCCTCGCGGGCCACACCCCCGCGCCGGCTCAGGCCGGCCGCTACCTGGGCCGCGCCGGCGCACTCGAGCGCGTGGACCTGGCCCTCACCCTCCCGCTGCGCAACCAGGGCGAGCTTCAGGACCTCCTCGGCCGCCTGAGCGATCCGCAGGACCCGGAATACGGGCATTACCTGACGGGCGCCGAATTCACGCAGCGGTTCGCGCCGACGCCCGCGCAGTATGCGGCCGTGGCCCATTTTGCCCGCTCGCACGGGCTTACAGTGACCGGCACGCACCCGAACCGGCTGATCCTGGACGTGGCCGCGCCCGTGGCCGTGGTGGAGCGGGCGTTCCATACCCGGCTCTCGCGCTACCAGGCGCGGGACGGCCGGATCTTCCGCGCGCCGGACGAGGAGCCGGCCATTCCGACGCCGCTGATCGGTGCGCTGGCGGGGGTGGCGGGCCTCAACGGCCTGGACTGGTACCGGCCGCACCTGCGGCGGCTGGGCCCGGCGGCGCGGGGCGGGCTGCTGCCCCGGGGATCGGGCCCCGGCGGCGGCCTGACGCCCGGCGATATCCGGCAGGCCTACAACCTGGCGAATACCCCGCAGAATGGAAGCGGGCAGACCCTGGCACTGTTCGAGCTGGACGGCTACACCGCCGCGGATATCAGCGCCTACGAAACCCAGTTCAACCTGCCCGCCACGCCCCTGCAAAACATCTACGTGGACAACTTCAACGGCGCCGCGGGATCGGGCGCGGACGAGGTGACCCTCGACATCGAGCTGGAGATCGCGCTGGCCCCGCACGTGGACCGGATCCTGGTCTACGAGGCGCCGAACGGCTCCGGGATCCTGGACTGCTACAACCGGATCGCCACCGATAATCTGGCGAAATCGGTCAGCACCTCCTGGGGGGTTCCGGAGGCGACCCCGTCCGCCGCGTTCCGGAACGCGGAGAATACGATCTTCCAGCAGATGGCGGCCCAGGGGCAGTCGGTGTTCGCGGCGGCCGGGGACCAGGGGGCGTACGACAACGGATCGACGCTCAGCGTGGACGACCCCGCCTCCCAGCCGCTGGTCACGGGGGTGGGCGGAACCACGCTCACCGTCGGAAGCGGGGGCACGCGGCTGTCCGAGACCACCTGGAACGACGGGGCCCCGCAGAACACGGGCGGCGGCGGCGGGATCAGCACCGTGTGGCCCATTCCGAGCTATCAGTCCGGCGTGGTGAACGCGGCCACGCTCGGCTCCGCCACGAGCCGGAACGTGCCGGACGTCTCCCTGAACGCGGGAACGGGCTACGCCATCTACCTCGCCGGCGGCTGGCACCTGTTCGGCGGGACCAGCGCGGCCGCGCCGCTCTGGTCGGCCTTTTTCGGCCTGGTGAACCAGGCCCGGAGCGCCGGCGGCGTGCCGGTGATCGGCCAGGCGAACCCGGCCCTTTACCACGCGGCGGCCGGAGCGGGCGCCGGGGCCGACTACCATGACATCGCGGACGGCAGCAACAACCGGTACTACCCCGCGGTGACCGGCTACGACTGTGCGACCGGCTGGGGCACCTTCAACGGCGCGTCTCTGCTGGCCGACCTGGCCGGCGGCGGAGGCGGCGGCAGCTCCATCCACGTCACGGCCCCGAACGGAGGAGAGACCTGGGCCCTCGGCAGCGCGCACGCCGTAACCTGGACCGCCGTCAACATCTCCAACACCGTGACCGTGGAGCTCAGCCGGAACAGCGGCGCCACCTGGGAGAGCCTGGGGGCGTGGCCCTCCGCGTCCGGCGCGGTGAACGTCACCGTGGGAGGGGCGGCGACCACCCACGCGCGGGTCCGGGTGAGCGACCAGTCCAACCCGGCGGTGAATGACACCAGCGACGCGGACTTTACCCTGACCGCGGCGCCGGGAATCTCCCTCACCAGCCCCCTGGGCGGCGAGAGCTGGGCGGCCGGCACGGCGCACCCGATCACCTGGACCGCCACCGGCTTGAGCGGGAGCGTCAACGTGGAGCTGAGCCGGGACGGCGGCGCGACCTACGCGGCGCTCGGCACCGCGCCGGCGACGGCCGGCTCCCTAACCTGGACGGTTACCGGACCGGCAACCCAGCAAGCAATCATCCGCGTCAGCCAGGCGAGCGGCGGCGGCACCTATTCCAGCGTCAGCGGCAGCTTTACCATCTCCGACCCCACGGGCGGTCTTCCGGCAGCCCCCACCGACCTGGTCGCCACCGCGCTGAGCAGCACCGAGATCCGGCTGGCCTGGACGGACCACGCCACCAACGAGAGCGGCTATAAGGTGGAGGTGCGGACGGACAGCGGCAGTTATCAGGAGATCCCCGGGCTGTCGCTGGGCGCGGGTGCGGCAGGGGTGACGCTGGCGGGCGCCCACCCCTCCACGGCGTACTACTTCCGGGTCCGCGCCTACAACACGGCCGGCACCTCCGCCTACTCCAACGAGGCGCAGGTGATCACCCCTGGAGTGCCGCCCCCGGCGCCCACCATGCTCAAGGCCAAGCCGCAGTCCGGCACGGCCATCCTCCTGAGCTGGAAATACCTGGGGTCCACCGAGCAGGGGTTCAAAGTGGAGGTCTTGCAGAACGGCACCTTCGTGCAACTGGGGACCACCGCCGCGACGATCCGGAGCGTGCGGGTGGTGAACCTGGTCCCGCGCACGAGCTACTCCTTCCGCGTGCGGGCCTACAACGCCGGCGGCGACTCCGCGTACTCCAACGTCGCCACGGCGCGCACCCGGAACCGGTAGGCGGCCGCCTGAACCCGGTCGGACAGGGAGCGGCCGCGCGGCCGCTCCCCTTCCCTCCGCTCCGCCGCGCGCCTGCGTACCACCCGCTCCACGCCCCACCCGACGGGAATTTGCTGCGGCGGTTACAGAACCGGATTTGGTACGGTGGGTCTGCACAGGTGCGGCGGTCCGTGCATCTGTAAGTGGCTCCGTGCCGGAGCGCTGCCGCGGGCGGTGGGAAGTGCCCGGCGGCCCATGCAACCCCGCCCGGCGTGACTCTGGGAGTCACAAGCCGGCCGCTGGTCGGTAATCCAGTAACTGCTGGGCTCTCGAGGCAGAGCGGGCGCCTGGGTGTAGAGAGCGGCCGATCCCCGCATGCGGCGGGAAGGCCAGAGGGACAGAGCAGAGGACGATGCCGCTCACGGGTGAAGAGTTTTGCTGCGCGCTGGATCGTCTCCCGGAGAGCGAGCGGCGGGGGCTGTGGGAGCGCTACCGCGACGCGGTTCACAGCGTCCGCCAGGGTTATCTCAGCGAGGGCTACGAGCTTCTGGACCTGGCGCTATGCCGGGCGGAAGCCATGGAGCATGCTCCGTGGCAGGAGGACCTGATCCACTGCTATCGCCGCGTGCTGGTCCGCTTCTCGGCCCGGTACATCGCCGCTCCGGCGCTGCACCAGACCATCCAGCCGCCGCCGCCGCACGGCTAGCGCCAGGCCAACGCCCGCCGGGTGCGGCGCCCGCGCCGTGGGAACGCCCGAATCCCGCGCCCGGGAGCCCCTACGCGGTTACGTTCGAACCACCCGGACCGAATTCGGCTGGTTTTCGAGGCTCGAAAAGGCGGATCGCTGCTCCGATCTGCCTCGGACTGCCGGAATCCTTCGGGTAGGCGAGCTTCTATCGCTACCGCGGTACAATCAATGGTTAAGCCTCCACCAGCATCTATGATTCGGGACGTATTAACGGACCTGGAATCTCTGCCGGATATTCGCGCGGTTGTGTCGACTCTCGCGGCGTTGCGCACGCCGTGGGCCGTGGCCGGCGGGTGGGCGATCGATCTAGCGCTCGGCCGCGTGACGAGACCGCATGCTGATGTTGATGTGGCGGTGTTCCGAAGTGATCAGGAGGCGCTGCGCGCGGCGTTGCCAGGATGGGACTTCGACGCGGTACGAGGCGGGACCCTCGTGCCGTGGGCACGCCACGAATGGCTGGCGCTCCCCGTCCATGAGGTGCACGCGCGGCCCCCAGAGGGGGCACCGGTGCAGCCGCTGGAAATCCTGATGAACGAACAGGAGGGTTCGGAGTGGGTGTACCGCCGCGATCCGGCGGTGCGCCGCCCGTTGGTCCAGGCCATCCTGGATGTCGCGGCCGGTATCCGCGTGCTGGCGCCGGAGATTGTGCTGCTATACAAGTCGAAGGCTCCGCGTGCCGCGGACGAACAGGATTTTCGGGTCGCGCTACCGCTCCTCGACAGCGAGACGCGAGCGTGGTTGCGTGCGGCGCTCCTGCGCGCAGCCCCGATACATCCGTGGGCGGCCGTACTCGCGCCGGAGGCCTAACGGATCGTTGCAGCTGACAAGGCCGCGCCTGGCGCTTTGGGGTGTCAGCCGTCTAGCAGGTAGTAAGTCCGCTCCCGCATGGCACGCGCGTTCGCGAACTCGCGGTGTTCGCGGATCCGGCTAGCGATCCGCCAGTACACAGAAGCCCGTCTGGTTCTAAAGGCCAGACAGGCTATTTAAGAGCGCGCTTCCGGCGGGCTGCCCGCTCGACGGGCGCCGCAATTGCCGCATCCGCAGATCCACGACGGGCGCGCCGCGACGTGATAATGTTGGATTCCGCGTGCTCCCGCCGCGCGGACCATGTCCGCACAGGGGCCGCGATCCGGTCTCCGGAAGGGTAGAGCGGCGCACCGCCGGCGAAGGTCCATACGGCCCGGCGCCCGGCGGTGTATACCGAGCATGGGAAGGGCGTCGTGTCGGGTGGGTCTCGGGGGTGCGCACGTCATGAACGGAGCAGGATCGAGCGACGGCGCCCGGGGGGCCGGAGAGGGCGGGTTTCCAAGGGGCGGCGGGGTGATGGGCGCCCTGATCCGCGAATACGACTGGAGCGCCACCCCGCTCGGACCGGTCGAAAGCTGGCCGCACACCCTGCGCTCCGCCGTGAGCATCTTGCTGGGCTCCCGCTATCCGATGTTCATCTGGTGGGGACCCACGTTCCTCAACATCTACAACGACGCCTACAGCGTGGTGCTGGGCGCCCGACATCCGAGAGCCCTCGGGCGGCCGGCGCGGGAGACCTGGGCGGACATCTGGGACGTGGTGGGGCCGCAATCGGAAGCGGTCTTCCGGGACGGGGCGGCCACCTGGAACGAGGAGACGCTTCTGGTGATGGAGCGGTACGGCTATGCCGAGGAGACGTACTTCACCTTTTCGTATAGCCCCATACCGGATGACGAGGGCCACACCGCCGCGGTATTCTGCGCCTGCACGGAAGAGACCGGCCGGGTGCTCGGCGAGCGCCGCCTGCGTACGCTCCGCGAGGTAGCGGCCGCCACCACCGCGGCACGGAGCGCCGAGGCGGCATGTGCGATCGCGGCGAGCGCCCTCAGCGCCAGCACCCGCGATCTTCCGTTCGCGCTCCTCTACCTGCTCGATCCGGATGGCCGGCGAGCGCGGCTGGCGGGGTGCACCGGCATCCAGCCGGGAACCGCCGCGACTCCGGAGTCCGTGGTCCTGGAAGACACGGCGGGCTCCCAGGAGGCGCCGTGGCCGTTTCAGGCGGTGGCGGCATCCCGCCAGGGCCGGCTCGAGACGGACCTGGCGCAGCGCTTCGGGCCGCTGCCGGGCGGGCCGTGGCCGGAGCCGACGGTCAGCGCGATGGTCCTGCCGATCGAGTACCCCGGGGTGGAGCAGGTGGCCGGGTTCCTGGTGGCCGGCATCAGCCCGCTGCGCCGCTTCGACGAGGAGTACCGCGGCTTCCTGGAGCTCCTGGCGGGAAATATTGCCAGTGCCATCGCCAACTCCCGCGCCCACGAGGAAGAGCGGCGACGCGCGGAGGCGCTGGCCGAGCTGGACCGGGCGAAAACCCTCTTCTTCAACAACGTGAGCCATGAGCTCCGGACGCCCCTCACGCTGATCCTCGGGCCGGTGGAGGACGCGCTGGCCAACCGCGAGCGGAGCCTCTCCGGCGCGGAGCTGGAGGCGGTGCACCGGAACACCGTGCGCCTGCTGAAGCTGGTGAACGCCCTGCTGGACTTCTCCCGGATCGAGGCCGGGCGGATGCGTGCGGCTTACCGTCCAGTCGACCTGCCCCAGCTCACCCGGGAGCTGGCCAGCGTCTTCCGGTCCGCGGTGGAGCGGGCGGGTCTGCGCTACACCGTGGAGTGTGAGCCCCTGCCCGAGCCGGTCTACGTGGACCGCGAGCTGTGGGAGACGGTGATCTTCAACCTCCTCTCCAACGCCTTCAAGTTCACGCTGTCCGGCGAGATCCGCGTGGTCCAGCGAGCGGTGGGACAGCAGGTGGAGCTGGTGGTGAGCGATACGGGGAGCGGGATCCCGCCGGAGGAGCTTCCGCGCCTGTTCGAGCGGTTCCGGCGCATCGAGGGCGCTCACGGCCGCACGCATGAAGGCACCGGGATCGGTCTGGCGCTGGCGCAGGAGCTGGTGAAGCTGCATGGCGGCGCCATCCGGGTGGAGAGTGTGCCGGGTGAGGGCTCCACGTTCACGGTTTCGCTCCCGTTCGGCGCCGCGCACCTTCCGGCGGAGCATGTGGAGACCGCGCAGGATCCCCGCCCCGCCTCGGGCGCGGCCGCCGCTTCCCTGGCGGAAGCACTGCGGTGGAGCGTGGACGAAGCGGCGCCGGCCGAAATCGCCGTGCCGGAGCAGACCGCGGGGGGCGCGTCCATGCCCGCGGTGGAGCGCCGCGCCCGGGTGCTCCTGGCCGACGACAACGCGGACATGCGGGAGTACCTGGAGCGGCTCCTCTCCCGGCGCTACACGGTTGAAGCCGTCCCCGACGGGGCTGCGGCCGTGCAGGCGGTCCGCGCGAGGAAGCCGGACCTCGTGATTACGGACGTGATGATGCCTCGCCTCGACGGCTTCGGGGTGCTGCGGGAGCTGCGCGCCGATCCCGCGACCGCCCGGATTCCGGTGCTCCTGCTCTCGGCGCGGGCGGGTGAGGAGTCCCGGCTGGAGGGGCTGGAGGCCGGCGCGGACGACTACCTGGTCAAGCCGTTCTCCGCCCGCGAGCTCCTCGCTCGCGTCAGCACGCATCTGGAGCTGGCGCGGGCCCGGGAAGAGGCGCGGAACATCGTGGAGAGCGTCACCGACGCCTTCTTCGCGCTGGACCGGGAATGGCGGTTCACCTACGTCAACCGGGAAGGCGGCCGGATCCTCCAGCGGCGCGCGGAGGAGCTGATCGGAAAGCGGCTCTGGGACGAGTTTCCGGAGGCCGTGGGGTCGACCTTCGAGCGGGAGTACCGCCGTGCCGTCGACACCCGGACCGCGGTGCACTTCGAGGAGTTCTACCCGCCTCTGAACGCGTGGTACGAGGCACACGCCTACCCGTCGCCCGAAGGGCTGTCCGTGTTCTTCCGCGATATCAGCCGGCGCCGACGCACCGAGGAGGCGCTCCGGGAGGCAGACCGGCGCAAGGATGAGTTCCTGGCCACCCTGGCGCACGAGCTCCGCAACCCGCTGGCGCCGATTCTTACCGCCACGGAAGTGCTGCGGCTGGACACGGCGGAGCCGGCGGCCGTGGAGCGCGCCCGGGAGACGATCCGGCGCCAGGTGGACCACATGCGCCATCTGATCGACGATCTCCTGGATGTGGCGCGGATCACCCGCGGGATGGTGGTCCTGCAAGTGGAGCGCGTGGAGCTGGGAGCCGTGCTCTCCAGCGCGATCCAGATGGCCGGGCCGCTGATCGACGCGCGGGGTCAGGCGCTCACCGTCTCGGCTCCGGCGGGCCCGGTGTGGCTGACCGCGGACCCGAACCGCCTGGCACAGGTGGTGACGAACCTGCTGACGAACGCCGCCAAGTTCACGCCGTCCGGCGGGCGGATCTCCGTGACCGCGGAGCTGGACGGCGGGGAGGCGCTCATCCGCGTGCGGGACACCGGCCGGGGGATCGCCCCCGCCATGCTGCCGCACGTCTTCGAGCTGTTCACCCAGGCGTCTCCCTCCATCGACCGGGCGGAGGGCGG
>CAYQDT010000037.1:0-11678 GCA_964416225.1 uncultured bacterium | reverse complement strand
GCTCCCCACCCCGGTCCGCGCCGCCGTAGGGGCGATCTCCCCCTCCCCGCGGCCGCTCCGGGCGATCGCCCCGGCTGTTGAAGCGCCCCTCGGGCGCCCCGCCGCGGGGACGGTCGCCGTGCGGCTGCTCACCGCGTGGGCGGTCACCGCGGTCGGCGAACCGCCCTTCCGGAGCGCCGCCGCCCGGACCGAAGCCGCCGCCCCGGCCGCCGAAGCGATCCTCCGGCGCATTTCCGCGCGGCCCGCCGCGGCCCTCGGAGCCGAAGCGCCCGCCGGAGCTGCCGCCGGACGTTCTCCCGCCGAAGCCGCCGCCACCGCGCGGTCCGCCGCCGAACCCACCTTGCCCACCCGGAGTCCCGCCGCGGGGGCCGGACGGCCGGTGCTCCGAGGGGCCCGGACGCGGTCCCCGTCCTTCGCCGGAGCGCGGCGGGCCTCCCGGGCCGCGCCCTTCACCGAACCGCGGCGGTCCGCTTCGATCACCGCGCGGCGCGCCATACCGATCGCCGCGCGGCGCACCGCCGCGCTCGCCTCCCGGCGCGCCGAAGCGGTCACCGCGCGGGGCGGGGCGATCACCGCGTGGGGCAGGGCGATCACCGCGAGGGCCCGGACGATCACCACGTGGGCCGAACCCTTCGCCGCGCGGTGCGCCGCCCCACTCCCCGCGAGGGGGAGCCGGACGATCGCCGCCCGGGCGCGGTCCGCGGGGCGCCGGGCGCTCTCCACGCGTGATCTGGGTGGGCCGCCGCGTGGGCCGTGCCGGCTCCACGTCCGCCGCCGCTTCCGCCGGGGGCTCGGGGTGTTCCGCCAGGTGGCGAAGTGCTGCCACTTCGTGCTCCGTAAGGAACCGCCACTGTCCCGGCTTCATCCGGTCCAGCGTCAGGGCGCCGATCGCCACCCGGACCAGGTTGTCGACCGGGTGTCCCACCGCCTGCAGCATCCGCCGGACCTGCTGGTTGCGGCCTTCCCGGAGCTCCACTTCCACGATGGAGGTTCCCCGCGCCCGGTCGGAGCGGACGAGGCGGGCCCTCGCCGGGAGGGTCCGTTTGCCGAAGAGCGGGATCCCCGCCCGCAGCCGCTCCATCGTCTCGCGATCCGGGACGCCGCGCACGTGGGCCCGGTACAGCTTCGGCACCCCGTGGCTCGGGTGGGTCAGCGCGTGGGTGAATGCGCCGTCGTTCGTGAGGAGCAGGAGCCCTTCGGACTGCGTGTCCAGCCGCCCGACCGGATGCAGGCCCTCTACCGCCGGATGGCCGCGCCCCATGCGGGCTTCGAGCGGCTCCCGGATCAGGTCCATCACCGTGTGCGTTGCGTGAGGATCCTCGCGGGTAGTCACAAAGCCTTTCGGCTTGTAGAGGGCGACGTAAACCTGGGGGACGTCGCGCGGGATGTTGCGGCCTTCCACGGCCACGGTGTCACGGTCCGGGTCAATCTTGTGGCCCGGCTCCGTGACGACTTCGCCGTTAACGGTGACCTTCCCACTGACGATCAGGCTCTCCGCATCGCGCCGCGAGGCGACGCCGGCGGCGGCGAGCACTTTTTGCAAACGCTCGGGCATAACGGGGTCCAAAAAGAAAAACCGCCAGGGCCATCATCCAGCCGCCGGTCCACGGGCTCACGATCCCCGCGGTCCAGACCTGCGGCGCCACTGGCGCGTCGGCCACGATCTCTGCGTGGCACTGCGGGATGCCGTCCACGACGGCAGTTACGGTCCCGGCTGCCTGCCCCTGGGCCACTGGAGCCGGCAGCGATTTGGGCGTGTGGATTTCCCGCTCGATATTCTTTCCCATTTGCCGCGGAAGAATCACTACCAGATCCTCTTTCGCCGCGAGCGTGACGTTCGGACGCATGCCGCCGCGCACCTGAGCGGTGCCCAGCGTCTCCCCGCGGCGCGTCACCACCACCGGAGCGTAGTACTTCCGGCCCCAGTCCATCAGGCGCGCGGAGTCCCCGTAGATATCCGGGCTGTTCAGCACCACGGTCAGCAGCCGCCATGGGCTGTTCCCCTCGGGCCGCGTGGCGCTGGCCACCAGGCATTTTCCCGACTGCCGGACGTACCCCGTCTTCACGCCGTCCGCACCCTCGTAGCGCGACAGGAACTTGTTGTGGTTCCGGAGGAGGGTATCTTTCCAGTTGATCGACCGCTGGAGCTGGTGCTCCTGCGTCCCCACGATCTGGTTGAACAGCGGGAACTGCATCGCGTTGCGGGCAAAGATGGAGAGGTCTCGCGCGCTGCTGTAGTGCTGGGGGTCGTACAGCCCGTTCACGGTAACGAAGTGCGTATCCGTGGCGCCCAGCGTGCGCGCCTTATCATTCATCCACTGCGCAAACCGCCCCGCGGAGCCGGCCAGGTGCTCGGCGGCCGCCACACAGCCGTCATAGGAGCTGCGCATCAGGATGGCGTACAGGAGCTCCTGCATCTTGAACTGCTCCCCCGGCTTCGCGTTGAGGTTGGCGTAGGGGGTGTAGCGGGCGTTCTCGCTGAAGGAGACGGTATCGTCCAGCCGGCCGCTCTCGATCAGGAGCGTCGCCGTCATGATCTTGGTGGTCGAAGCAATCGGGCGCCGCACCCGCGCGTTCTTTTCCCAGAGAATGGTGCCCGTGTTCACGTCGACGAGGATCGCGGAGGCGGCCTTCACCTCCGGAGGCACCGCGGCGACCGGCGGAGCGACCGTGAGCTGGGCCGGGGCGCTCGGCGCCGGCTGGGCGGGCGCGGCCGGCGCCGGGAATACGGACGGGGGAATTGAGACGGGCGTCTGGGCCAGCGCCGCGGTGCCGGCAAACAAGAGCCCGGTCACCCCCGCCAGCACGGCGGCCCGGCACGCGGCCGCGGAGCTTCGGGGCTTCCGCACCGTCGGCCGGCTAAATGGACAGATCCTGCTTGTCCGGTTTCGCAGCGCCAAGGCTCTCCTCCAGCTTCGGTAAGTCGTTCAGGTCCGCCAGGCCAAAATGCCTGAGGAATTCATCCGTCGTTCGATATAAGATCGGCCGTCCCGGCGCATCTTTCCGCCCTGCTTCGCGGATGAGCTCCCGCTCCAAGAGGGTCTTGATCACGCCGTCGCTCTTGACCCCGCGCAGCGCGTCGATCTCCGGCTGCGTGATCGGCTGCTCGTACGCGATGATCGCCACGGTTTCGAGTGCCTGCCGGGAGAGCCGCTGCGCCGCCGGCCGCAGGAACGCGGAGACCAGGGGCGCGAACTCCGGCCGGGTGCGGAGCTGGTATCCCCCAGCAACCCGGACCACCTGCAGACCGCCGCCGTTGACGTAGCTGTGGCGGAACTCTTCCAGCAGCCGCGCCGCGGCGCCTTCATCCACGGAGAGGACGTCGCTGATCTGGCGCGGCGTCACCGGCTCGGAAGCCACGAACAGCAGGCACTCCAGAATGGGGTGGACGTTCGCGTGCACGGCGGCATGGGCGTTGGGTTGGGCAGCAGGATCCATAGGCAGGGCGCTCGATGCGCACATGTACCATATCGGCAGCCGGCGGTGGATGGTGCACTCCGGTGACCGGCCGGACCGGCATGGCGGCGCGTCCCGGCGGTTCCGCGTGCGCGGGACTCGGCCCCCGGGAGTGGGGCCGCCCGGCAGCGTGCCGTTCCGGCCGGCGGCGGGGGCGTTTTGCTAATTCAACGCCGCCGCGCGCGGCTCGTCAAGCAGTTTCCCCTCGCGCGGGGTCAGGATGATGTCGCCGCACGGCCCTTCCTGCCAGGCTCGGATCTGACCCTGCCGGACGAGCTCCAGAATCGCAAGGAAGGTAACCAACACCTCCTGGCGAGGGATGCGCCGGCCGGCGCGGTGGACCAGGACGCTGAAGCGGACGGGATCCTCGGCTTGCAGCACCCGCCGGAGCAGCTCCGCGATGCGCTGCTTCAGATTGATCGCCTGCCGCCGCACCCGCAGCGAGGGCGGCAGCTCCCGCTCCCCACTCGGCTCATCGAGCCCGCGCATCTTGTTCAGCGCGAAGAGCAGGTCGGCCGGCCGCAGCTCCACGAGCGGAATGGCGCCGGTCCACTGCTCGATGGTCGAGCGGGGAAAGGTGCGCCCCGATTCGGCCGCCAGCTCCCGGAGCTGCTCCGCCACGTGCTGGAACCGCTCATACTCCAGCAGCCTCTGGACCAGCTCCTCGCGCGGGTCCACGCCCGGCTCCTCGTCCGCCGCCGGCTCGGGGCGAGGGATGAGGATGCGAGATTTGATCTCCATCAGGGTGGCCGCCATCACCAGGAACTCCCCCGCCACGTTCAGATCGAGCGAGTCCATCAGGGCAAGGTAGTCGAGGTACTGCTCCGTCACCTCCGCGATGGGGATATCGCAGATATCCACCTTGTGAGAGCGGATCAGGTGCAGGAGCAGGTCCAGCGGGCCCTCGAAGATCGGGAGGCGGATGGAGTAAGCCACGGGGAAGTGTTCGGCGGGGCGGCGCGCTACGGCGAGATACTTTTCACCAGCCGCTGGAGATCGGACTGCGGAACGTCTCCGATCGCCAGGTAGGAGTGGTCCGGCGTATCGTAGCGCGCCGAAAGGCGGCTATCTCCATCGTCGGCGAAGCAGCGGCCATGTCCGTCTCCAGCCCGCCCGCACTCGAAGAGGGTGATGGTGGAGAGGCCGTCCGAAAACTCCAGGCGTGCCGCCTGGTGGTGCGGGTCGGCGGAGCAGGGCGTCTGGTACGCGCCGCGCAGGGCATAGCCGCGCGGGAGCCAGCCCGGCACCCGGACGGGAAAGCCAAGCAGCCGGGTCAGCGTCTCCGGCTTGAACCGGGACGACGTGTCGCCGGGGCGGGCCGTCCCGTAGCTCTTCACGAGCACGGCCGGCGGCTCGAACTCACCGGGCGCCGGCTCTTCGCCTCCGGAGAGGTAGGTGACCTGGGTAAAGAGCGTGCTCCGCTCCACTGCGTTGTGCCCCGTCAGCCGCTCGTCCCGCAGGATCACGCCGTTGCTCGGGTCGATCCAGAGGCGGCGCCAGTGGCCGGTGCCGCGCTTGGGGCGCAGCTCCACCAGGTCGGTGAGATGGTCCGCCACCGGCTCCCGCCGCACCAGGCGGATGTCGTAGCTCTCGAGGATCTGGATGCGCTCGCGGGCCCGCTCCTCGGAGCTCTCGCGGCGCTCCGCCACCGTGAGCCGCTTGTGCCGCGGGTTGTAGCGGTAGGTGTGGGTGCCGTTCTCCCAGATCGTGACCCCGGCCAGCGGCGGGGAGATGTACCGAATGCGCATCGCTCCCTCGCGCGAGGTGAGCACCTGCGCCTGGACCCGCACCGGCTGCGGGCTGGCGCCGCCGGCCATCTGAATCGTCTGCAGTCCCCGCAGCGGCACCTGCGCCCCCGTCGTCCAGGCCCGCTCCACCAGCGCCCGGGCTTCGCGGCTCGCCTCGTGGCGGGCATCCGTGCGCAGCTTCCAGGCACTACCCCCCGCCGCCGCGACGGCCGCGGCGATCAGCAAGGGCATCACGCGTGCCATCTTACTCGACCTCGGATTCGGTCTGGGGCACGGGCGGAGCTCCATCCTGCATGTCGGCGCTGTCCGGCGTGACGAGCTGGGCCACTGCTTCCCAGGCCACGCGGTCGGTAAGCGGCCCCATGCCCGCCGAGAACGCGTGCTGGCGGATCGAGCTGGCGAGCGCCGTGGTGGCCGGTCCCGCGGCGGAAGCCTCGGTGGGGTGGACCTGTGGGGAGGGCGGCAGCGGCGTGCCGGAGTCCACCGGCATGAACAGGCCGAGCGCCAGCACCCCCAGGGCGAGGCCCATCGCGCCGGCGCGTACCGGGGGCGTCAGGAGCCATGCCCACCAGGCCGGGCGCTGCTGGGGCGCGCGCCCGGCCTCGATCTGGTTGCGGATTCCGTTGAACAGGCCAGCCGGGGGCTGCCGCGAGCCGTGCGTCTCCACCAGCTTGACCACCGCGTTCAGCGCGCGGAGCTCGGCCCGGCAGTCCGCACAGAGGTCCAGGTGGGCATCCACGAGCTGGCTGGTATGGGGGTCCAGCAGTTCCACGGAGTAATCCGCCAGCTTTTCCCGAATCGCAGCGCATTTCATGGTCTAACCCTCAACGAAACCAGCCAGTTTCCGGCGCAGGTGCTCCCGCGCCCGGGAGAGGCGCGATTTCACCGTGCCCACGGAGCACTTCATAATGTTGGCGATGTCTTCCACCGCCATTCCTTCTAAATGATGGAGCGTCACCACCATCTGGTGGTCCGGCGAGAGGCCCGCGATGGCTCGCTGGACGGTTTCCCGCACGGCCCGCGTCTGGCTCGCGGCGGCCGGGTCCGTGGAAAAGTCCGGGATCTCCCGGCTGGTTCCCTCGTCCTCGTCGCCGATCGGCTGATCCAGCGATTCCTGACGGACCCGGGTGTTGTCCCGGATCCAGTTGCGGCCCAGGTTCTGCGCGATGCGGTAAAGCCAGGACGTGAAAGCTTCCGGCGCCTCCAGCCGGGGGAGCGCCCGCCAGGCACGCACAAAAACGTCCTGCGTGAGATCCGCCGCGTCCGCGTCGCTGCGGACCATCTGGTAGACCACGTTGTAGATGCCGCGCTGGTGCTGCTCGAACAGTTGCTCGAATGCCTGGAGATCCCCCGCCTGAGCCCGGCGCACCCACTCGATTTGAGGTGTTTCTGCCGCCAATACTCGCCTCTGAGTGCTGGTTCCGCTGATCGATCTCAGGGAGCGAGGGAAGATTCTCGCTGTTTGAGCTGCCCATTCCATACCACACCACCGGCCTTCTTCACAAGTGGCGCGCTCCGTCGCGCGCCGTGTGAAGGTGCGGGCACCGCTCCCGGAAGGGCTCTCCGGCTGGCGACCGGGGCGGTTTTCCGTGCTTCAGGTGCAGGACCCCGCCGGAAAGCGAGCGGTTCCCCAAATCTCGCCGGGTTTGTCAGGGTCGGGATGGACGCGGGCCGGGCCCACGCGCGGGCGGCCGGCTCCTGTTCTCGCCCACCCTGCCGCAGGGTGGGTGCCCGGGCAGGTGGACGTCCCGGCGAGCCCTCGACGGCCCGGATGGCTGCCGATCTCAGGGGGCCGGAGCGGACGGCGACAGCGCGACCGCACCGCCCGGGCGCTCCGGAGCGCGGGCGGTGCGGCGCCCCGGACTACCGCATCGCGCTGAAGGAGCCGGGGCCGAAGAACCCCTCGGCGACCCGCTGCACCACGCCGAGGGCGCCGCCGGCCCAAAGACCGAGAGCCACCGTGCCGAGCGCGGTGACGCCGAGGGCGAGCCGGAGGTGGAGGTCCGCCACCAGTACCGTCCCCTCTCCGGCTCGCTCATCGCTCCGATCGAGATACATCGCCCGGAGCACGCCGAGGTAGTAATAGAACGAGACGACGCTGGTCAGCGCGAAGAGGACGATGAGCCACACGAGCGGCGGGTTCATCTGAATGAGCGCATTGATCAGGAAGAGCTTTCCGAAGAAGCCGGCGGTCGGAGGGAGCCCGGCGAGGGAGAGAAGGAAGAGGCTCATCAGCATCCCGAGCACCGGATGGCGGTAGCCGACGCCGGAGAGATCGCTCACCGTCAGGATCTCCTCCCCGCGGCGCCGGAGGGCCAGGATCACGCCGAAGGCGCCCAGGTTGCTGACGGTGTACGCCAGCGAATAAAAGAGAACCGCGGCGATGGCGGCACCGCGCGCGTCGGTCGCGAAGCCGAGCCCGCTTCCCGGCCGCACCGCCGCCACAACCCCGCAGAGAATGTAGCCGGCGTGCGCGATGCTGGAGTAGGCCAGCATCCGCTTGAGGTTCGGCTGGACCACGGCCACCACGTTGCCCACCAGCATGGTCAGGGCGGCGATGCTGGCCAGGACGGCCGAAACCTGCACCTGCACGTTGGGATCCGCGAAGCCGGAGGCGACCACGCGCAGGAAGGCCGCGAAGCCGGCCGCCTTGGCCACCACGGACATGAACGCCGTCACGGAGGTCGGAGCGCCTTCGTACACGTCCGGAGCCCAGATGTGGAACGGGACCACGGCCACCTTGAAGCCGAAGCCCACCAGCATCATCGCGACGCCGGCGAGCAGCAGCCAGTTCTTCCCCGGATCGACGCCGGCCTCGGCGGTGGCGTGGAGGTTCTGCGCGATTTGCAGGATGTTCAGCGAGCCGGTGGCCCCGAACGTGAGCGCGATGCCGTAGAGGAAGAACGCCGAGGCAAAGGCGCCGAGCAGGAAGTACTTGAGGGCCGACTCATCGCTCGTCAGCCGCTCCTTGAAGTAGCCCGAGAGGATGTACAGCGAGATGGAGAGGATCTCCAGCCCGATGAAGATGCAGATCAGGTTGATGCAGGAAGCCATCACCAGTGCGCCAGCCGTGGTGAACAGCATCAGCGCATAGTACTCGCCATGATCCGCGCCGTCGCGCTCGAGGTAGCCAATCGAGAGCCAGACGGACAGCGCGGCTCCGAGGACGAACACCACCGCAAAAAAGGCGGAGTAGCCGTCCGCCAGCACCGTCTGCTGCAGCGCGAAGCGGTTCACGCCGCGCCAGCTCGTCCAGGCGACCACGCCGGCGATAGCGAGACCCAGAACGGCCAGGTTCCCCAGCAGCTTCTTGGAGATGCGCGGCCAGATGGCGTCCAGAAGCAGGACCAGCATCCCGAAGCCGCCCACGATGAGCTGGGGCGCAATGGCGGAGAGATCGCGTGCGTTTGGCATTAGCGGTGATTCCCTGCACCGGAGGCCGCCGCGAGGGGCTCCTCGGGTATGCCGCCGAGGGCTGCGGCGTCGGCCCGGCGCGGAGCCCGTCGCTCCAGCTCAACCTGAACCGGCTGCACCACGCGGGCGTGTACGGCGGCATCGAACAGATGGGTAGCGGAGCTGGGGCTCACCCCCAGCCAGAACATGGGGAGAACCAGCACCAGAAGCATCCCGGCTTCACGCCAGTTCAGATCCCGGAGCGCGCGGTTCTGGGGGTTGTCCAGGGGCCCCTGCATCACGCGCTGGAACATCCAGAGGAGATAGATGGCGCCGAGGATCACGCTGGTGGTCCCCAGGACGGAGGCCCAGGTGAAGTAGCGCCACGCGCCCAGGAAGATCAGGAACTCTCCAACGAACCCGTTGAGGAGCGGCAGACCGACGCTGGAGAGCATCGCGATCATGAAGAACGCCCCGAGCACGGGCATCACCTTCCACACGCCGCCGAAGGCCGCGATCTCGCGCGTGCCCCGCCGCTCGGCGAGCATGGCCACCACCAGGAAGAGGGCGGCGGAGCTCAGGCCGTGGTTGAAGAGCTGGAGCACCGTGCCGATCGCCGCTTCGTGGGTGAACGCGAAGGCCCCCAGTACGCAGACCCCGAGGTGGCTCACGGAGGAGAACGCCAGGAGCCGCGTCATGTCCGTCTGGGTGTACGCCACCAGCGCGCCGTAGATGATCCCGGCCACGGCCAGCCCCAGCAGCACCGGCGCGTACTGGACGGCCACGTCCGGAAAGAGCGGGATGCAGAACCGGAGGAAGCCGTACACCGCCGTCTTCGCCATCACCCCCGCCAGAAGGATCAGCGCGGGCGTCGGCGCCTCTGCGTAGGCGTCCGCCTGCCACGTATGGAACGGGAAGAGCGGCACCTTGATCGCGAACGCGGAGGCGAAGAAGAAGAACAGCATCGGCCGGACCCACGGGGCGAGCGAGGTGCTCTGGGTGACGGGGCTGTTCGGGCCGGCCAGGATCTCCAGGTCGAACGTGCCGGACCCGCCCTGGGTGGAGGCAATGTAGACCCACACGATCGCCACCAGCATCAGGAGGCTGCCGACCAGCGTGTAAAGCACGAACTTGATGGTCGCCGCGGAGCGCTGCGGACCGCCCCAGACCCCAATGAGGAAGTACATCGGGATCAGCATCGCTTCCCAGAAGGCGTAGAACAGGATCAGGTCCAGCGCCACGAAGACGCCGATCAGCGCGAACTCCTGGAGCAGCAGGAAGACGAAGAACTCCTTCACCCGGTCGCCGCTGGTGCCGAACGCGGACCAGACGGCGATCAGCGAGAGGAGCGTGGTGAGCAGCACCAGGAAGAGCCCGATCCCGTCCACGCCGACCTTGTACTGCAGGCCGAACTGCGCCACCCACGGCACCGCCGTCACGAACTGGAACGCGGCGTTGTCGCCCCAGTTGAAGTAGAGCGGCAGGAGCAGCGAGAAGAAGAGGTTCAGTCCCGCAACCGCTACCGCCACGGTCTTGATGAGTGCGTGCTGATCCCGCGGCAGGAACGCCGTGATCACGGCGCCGACCAGCGGGAAGAAGAGCACCAGGTTTAGCAGCGTGGAGTTCATGATCAGATCGGTCTCGGGCGGCTCCGCGGCCTCGCGGGTCCCGCTCGGCTCGCGGGTTCCGCGAGGAGAGGCTCGCTGGATTATTCTGCCGGGCGCGGCTGCGCGCTCTCCGGCGCCTCATCCTCCGGCGCGCGGCGCCAGGTGAAGGCAAAGAGGATCGCGATCAGGGCCAGCGCCGCGATGATGACCCACGTCCAGACGCGCGGGACGGCGAAGCTGGCGTGGAGGATGACCAGGAAGCACGCCACCACGAACACGGCGCCGGCAAGCATCACGAGCGCGTAGTTGCGGACGTAGCCGGTCTGCAGCGTGCGCAGTGACTCCGCGAGGTATTCGACGAAGGCGACCACGAAGCGGACCATCCCGTCGATCACGGCCCGGTCGATCACCGCCAGGGCCTTGGCGATCAGGTCGCCGCCGACCACCGTGAGGTGGTACAGCACGCCGTCGTACACCGCCTGGAGCGCGCCGAGTGCCCGCTCGCCGGAGGCGCCCCAGCCGCGCGCGAACTTCTCGGGCCCGAAGGCGAGCCAGGCGCCGAGCACGCCCAGGTACGCGGCGATGGACGGCGGCGAGTAGAGCGAGGCCAGGCTCCAGTGAGCTTCCGCGCCTCCGTGGCCGCCGGACGGTGCACCGGCCACGGCCGGGTTCAGGAGCGGCGCGAGGAAGCCCGGCAGCGCGAACACCACCGCGCCGCCGACCGCGGAGAGAATCGCCAGCAGCACCAGCGGCACGTTCATCAGGGGGCTTTCGGGATGGACGTGCACGTGTCCGGGGTGGTGCGCATCGGCGTGCGAATGGTCGTGCGCGTGTCCGTGATCGTCGTCGTGGGTGTGCCCGTGCTCCTGCGCGTCGCCGCCGTGACCTTCGTCACCAAGCTGGATCCGCTCCGAGCCGAAGAAAACGGTCACGAAGAGCCGCGTCATATAAAACGCGGTGAGGAACGCGACGAACACGCCGATCCAGTAGATGGGGAGCAGCCCGTGCAGGTCATGGCTTCGCTCCAGCACGCCGTCCAGGATTGCGTCCTTGCTGAAGAACCCCGCGAACGGCGGCAGGCCGCAGATCGCCCACCAGCCCACGCCGAAGGTGATGAAGGTGACCGGCAGGTAGCGGCGGAGGTTCCCCATCCGGCGCAGGTCGAGCTGGCCCTCCAGCGCGTGCATCACCGCACCGGCGCCGAGGAAGAGGAGGGCCTTGAAGAAGGCGTGGGTCACCAGGTGGGAGATGCCGGCCGCGTACGCCCCCACCCCCACCCCGACGAACAAGTAGCCGAGCTGGGAGATCGTGGAGTAGGCCAGCACGCGCTTGATGTCATACTGCCGGAGCGCCAGGATGGCTGCGTAGGCCGCGGTGAGCACCCCGACCCAGGCCACGACGAGCTGGGCGGTGAAGGAGAGCTCGAACAGCGCCGCGGAGCGCGCGATCATGTAGACGCCCGCGGTGACCATGG
>CAYQDT010000036.1:4767-11708 GCA_964416225.1 uncultured bacterium | reverse complement strand
GGCAGGACGTGGTGCGCGAACTCGTGCGCCAGCTCGCGGAGCCACTCAGCCGGTGCCCGAGGGGTGTCGATCCCGAAGAGATAGATGTTCCTCCCCCACTCCTCTCCACCCGCGTCTCCGCTGCGGCTTAACCAGACGTCGATCGGCTGGCCGTCCTGCGCCGCACTCAGCCCGAGGTAATCCACCGCGAGCCAGAAGAGACGCGCCAGCACTCCGCCCGCGCGCTGGACCAGAGCGAGGTCCTCCTGCCTAAGATAATGGATGACGAACCGGATCTGCGCGTCGTCCCCGCTGCGGCATTGGACGTAGCGCCGCAGCGGATAGAGGACGTTGAACTTCGGATCGCGATCCGGTCCCAATGGCCGGACCGCGGCGCGGGGGAAGAAAACGCTCCACTCACGCAGCGGTGGGAGCGGATCCAGGCGCCGGTCCGAATACGGCATGGTGCCGGACGCGGGCAGGTCGGTACTCTGCGCCGCCGCTCCCATCGTCGCCGCGAACGGCCAGGCAAGCGCCGCCGCGCCGGCCATGAAATCACGCCTCGACTGCACCCGATGACCTCCTGCAGGGTCCCGTCAGAAACTGTGTCACGTACCAAATCGTATTATCGGTCGGGCCGATCCACACCCCGCTCTTTCCACCGTCCCCCGCCGGAACCGCCGGATGGCGCGTGAAAGGCCATTCCGGCCTCAAGTCACGTCAGCTTGCTACCGAAGATGTGTGTACCACCAGCCCGGTAACGCCAGGCAATCCGGCTCGCAGGACAGCCCCCTGTTCCCACGCGCCCCAAACCACCTGCATCAGGAGTTCGAATGCGGTTGAATCGTACCTTTGCGTCGCTCGCCATGGGAGGCACTCTCCTGCTGTCCACCGCGGCGCTCCACGTTGCCCGTGCGCAGAATACCCCTCTCGATAAGAGCGGCTGCCCCACGCCCGCCGAGTTGTCCCAGGTGCGCGAGACGGAAGAAGAGCAGCAGTTTGTGGAGCTGGTCAATAAAGAGCGTGCGAAGCGGGGCCTGAGCCAGCTCACGCTGGATCCCACGCTGATTGTCACCGCTCGCCTCCACAGCGCCGAGATGCGGGACAAGGCTTACTTCAACCACGAATCTCCCACTCCCGGCCTCAAGACGCCGATGGATCGCTATCTGCGGACCATTGGCAACGTGGCGCAGGACCCCAAGTTCTACGCATGCGTCGGCGAGAACCTCTTCTGGTCCACGGTCTTCAACGTCCAGCGCGGGCATGAAGCGTTCATGAACAGCCCGACCCACCGGGAGAACGTTCTCTTCCCGCGCTTCGACAAAATCGGGGTCGGGATTGTGAAGAAAACGAATGGTGAGTTCTGGGTCACCGAGATGTTCGTCACCAATTCGGATCCGAAGCTGGTCGCCAAGCGGATGGCCCGGATCCACTGATCTCGGTCGCCCGGCGAGTGGGGGTTCAGGAAACGCGGCGCCTGAACCCCCATAACCGATCCTATCCGGCATAGGCGGCGTGGACCACCTCCACCGCCCGCAGCCCGTCCCGGCCCGTTACCCGCGGCTGCTCCTCACCGCGGACCACCGCCGCGAAATGCCGGAGCTCCGCCTGGAACCGGTCGTCGGAACCGACCTCCACAGTGGTCCAGTCGGCATCTCCCGCCCTGCGAAACCGGGTGACGCCGGTGTCGTAGTCCACCACGGCGGCGGCCTTCTCGCCGTAGATCTCCACCACGTTCGCGGACCAGGGCGTCACCCAGCTCGCTTCGATCACGCCGATTGCTCCCGTCTCCGCGGTCAGCAGCATCGCGGCGCTGTCTTCTACGCTCGTGATCTCCGGGTGGAAACTGTGCGCGGCGCCGCGGGCCGAGCGAACCTCACCCACCAGAAATCGGAAGAGGTCCACGCTGTGGATGGCGGTGTCCATGAGCGCCCCGCCGCCCGCGACCTCTCGATTGCTGAACCACTTCTTTTCCATGCCGGCGAGCAGTCCGCCGAAGCGATTGCGAAACATCCGCACCTCACCCAGCTCCCCGCTGCGGATCAGCTCCCGGACCCGCTCGATCGGCGGATGAAAGCGGTGGCAAAACGCGGTCATCAGTACCGTTCCGGCGGTCTCGGCGGCTTCCACCATCGCGCGTGCCTCGTGCGGGTCCCGCGCCAGCGGCTTTTCACACAGCACCGGCATGCCCCGCTCCGCGGCCGCCCGCGCTACCTCCGCGTGGAGCGACGGCGGCGTGCAGATATCGACGGCGTCCAGCTCCGCGCTCTCCAGCATGTTCCGGAACTCCGTGTAGGCCGCTGCGCCCGTGGCCTCCGCCCGGGAGGCGTCCGCATCGCACGCGGCCACCACCTCGGCGCCGTCCACCTTCGCCCAGGAGCGCAGGTGCACCCCGCCAATCCCGCCGCATCCCACCAGTCCAATCCGCAAGTCGCTCATAACACCTCGTTCCGGCATCGGGTCGTTCACACGGCTGGTCCCCTGGAAAGCCGCGAAGGACTGCTGCCGCGGCGGAGGGCTCCCGGCGCCGGCGGCACCCTTCAAGCAAACCCTGCCGGGGGTCAGGTGCGGCCACTCCGGAGAGGGTGGCGTGCCGAAAGCGAGGCTAGCTCGGGCGGTACCGGTGCGGGGGCTGCTCGCGGCGAGGAGAGGGACCCCCGGAGCTCTCGCACGGGTCAGGCGAGATCATCGAAGCTGCGCGGCGCCACCGCCACCCGTCCGCTGCTGCCCGCCTTGACGGCGAGCTGTCCGCAGGCCGCGGCGATGTCCTGCCCTCGCTCCACCCGCTGCGTGACGGTGATCCCGTAGCCCTCCAGCAGGGCGCGGAAGTGGCGGACGCGTGCCGGGGACGGCGCCGTGAATTGGGTGAGCGTGTCCGCCGGATTCCAGGGAATCAGGTTCACGTGCGTGATCATCCCGCGGACGAGGCGGCCGAGCTGGTGCGCGTGCTCCTCCTCGTCATTCACCTCGGCGAGGAGCAGGTACTCGAGAGTAACCCGCCGTCCCGTCCGCTCCCAGTACTCTCGCACGGCACCCATCACGGCGTCGACCCCCCACTTCCGGGAGAGCGGGATCAGCTTCGCGCGCAGTTCGTCGTTGGGCGCGTGCAATGAAAGCGCGAGGGTCACGGGCAGCCCCTCCTCGGCCAGGCGCTTGATGCCGGGGACGTGACCGGAGGTCGAGACGGTGAGGTGCCGGTAGGAAAGGCCCACTTCCTCGTGCAGCAGCCGGAGGGCACCGATGAGGTTTTCGTAGTTCAGGAGCGGCTCGCCCATCCCCATCACCACCACGTGCGTCACCCGCCCGCCTTTAGACGCGTCGCGTGCGGTGAGCACCTGGTCCACCATCTCCCCGGCGGATAGGTTCCGCGCGAAGCCCATGGTGGCGGTGGCGCAGAAGACGCAGCCGACCGGGCAGCCGACCTGGCTGGAGATGCAGACCGAGGTCCGCTCCGCGTACGGGAGCAGCACCGTCTCGATCTCCTTGCCGTCCGGGTAGCGGAGCAGCAGCTTGGTGGTGCCGTCGCGCGCTTCTTGACGCGCCACCACCGCCGCGCGCCCGACCCGCGCGCTTTCCGCGAGCTCCTCGCGCATCGAAGCGGGCAGGTCCGTCATCTCGGCCCAATCCCGCGCCCCGCGCGCGTACAGCCACTGCGCGAGCTGCCGGCCCCGGTAGGCAGGCTGCCCCAGGCTCCGGACCAGGTTTTCCAGTTCTCCGCGGCTCTTCCCAACGAGCGGCTCCAGCAGCTTCGGCGCATCCACCACCGGCAGTTCCATCTCCGTCCTCCCGTCAAGCATCCCATTATACCGCTCTCGCGGAAAGACGCATCCTCCGGGCGGCGCGCGCGTCCGCCATTTCCGCCGCTGCAGGAGTGCCGTCCGGGGCTCGCCAACAAGGCCGGGGAGACCGCTTCTCGGAGCCCGCCCGTTTCGAGCGGCTAACGCCGGGGGCCGGTTTCACGTCATTCTTCTCGCGGGAGCGGGCGGCAGAAGGGACTGGAGCGTCGTAATGGGGAGCCGTAACGGGAGATGGCTGGTGGTGCTGTGCCTCGGAGCCGCGGCATGCTTCAGCACGGCTTTGCCCCGCGCCCTCCGCGCCGCGCCGGCCGCCCTTCAAGTACCGATCGGCGCCGGTGCTCCCGCCAATCTGCCCGGTCTCCACAACGTCTTCCATCTGTCGCGCAAGCTGTTCAGTGGTTCCGTTCCGGAGGGCGAAGCCGGTTTCCGCACCCTGCAGCGGCTGGGCGTGCGGACCGTGCTCTCCGTCGATGGGATGCCGCCGGACACCCGGACCGCGAAGCGGTTCGGAATGCGCTACGTGCACCTTCCATTCGGCTATGACGGCTGCCCCACCCCCACCGCGGACCGCATCGTCCGGGCGGCGCGGGAGTTTCCGGGACCGATCTACGTCCATTGCCACCATGGGAAGCATCGAGGTCCGACCGCGGCGGCCCTGGCACGGATCGGCCTGGACGGGATCGGCCCGGAGGAGGCGGTCCGGGAGCTCCGGCGCGCGGGAACCGGCGAGGGATACGTCGGTCTGTATGCCGGCGTCCGCGGCTACCGGCCGGACCCGGAGCGACTCCGCGCCGCCCCTGCCGATTTTCCGGAGACGGCGCCCCTCCCGTCGATCGTCAAGACGATGGTGGCGATGGATGTCCGCCATGACCGGCTGGTCCAGGCCTGGAAGGGGGGGTGGGTCGCCGGCAGTCCCGAGCACGCCCCCGCGCACGAGGCCCTGCAGCTTCGAGAGCTGTTGACGGAGCTGCAGCGGGCGGAGGCGTACGGGGGCCGTCCGGAGGCGTTCCGGCGCCGCCTCGCGGAGTGCCGGGACGCGGCGGCCCGTCTGGAGTCGGCTCTCCGCGCCCGAAATGCGGACGACGCAAGCCGGCAGCTCGGTCGGGTGACTGCCGCCTGTGGTGCCTGCCACGCCACCTACCGGGACGTGCCACAGCCGTGAGCGGGCGCAGGTCCGCCGCCGGCGACGGGCCGGCGCACTTGCCGGACCGCAGCGCGGGCAGTTCGACCGCAGCGCGCCTACTCCGTTTCGAGCGCCAGGATCTCCCGCTCCACGTCCACAAGCTGGTGGCGCAGCGAGTGAATCTGGGCGGCTAGTTTTTGGGCGCGCGGGTCAGCGAGCGCTCCGGAACCGGAAAGGCGCGCGATCACCGCCCACGCCAGTCCGGCGGCGCCCACGACACCCGCGGGAATCCACGATCCCGGTCCGGACGCCAGCGCGAGGTGCACGGCCGCCGACAGCCCCGCCGCGCCCGTGATCGCGAGCCCGCTGTGCGGGTTTCGGCTCCAGGACGCCCGCTCTTCCGAGAGGTACCGGCTGCGCACGGCCAGCAGTGATTCGAGCTGCCGGTGCTGGCGATGCAGCTCCGTGCGGCGCGCCCGCCGCTCCCGAAGGAGCCGGTATCGGGCTCGCCAGAGCACCTGCAGCACGGAGAAGAGGACCTGGTGCCCGGTTGGCCGCCATGCCACCGGTATGCGGAGTGCGGTGTCCCGCGGGAAGGGATTCGGCAGGCTCAGCGGGTGCGTTTCCAGCGCGACGGCAAGGGCACGGCAGCCCGTGGAGTGCTGGAGCAGCGGCTCGGGAACGGCCGGGCCCTGGAGATGCGGCTCACCGTACACTAGAAACTCGGGCCGCGGCAGGGACGGGTTGTCCCACGCGGCCAGGGCTAGATGCAGGATTGCCGCTCTGCGGTCGGGGTCGGCCGCGTCCCATGCCTGGCGAAAATAGGCGGCGAAGATCGCGCGCTCCTGGGCCGTGCCGCTTCGGGAAGCGCCGCTGCCGGGCGGGAGACCGAGTCGCCGGCCGACGTGGTCCAGCAGCAGGTCCGGAGTTCCGGCGGGGAAGATGCCCCACACGTACGCCCCGCACTGTCGGGAGAGGGACTTTAGCAGCTCCTCGGGCGGGGCCCCGGCGCGGGCGCCCGTGTGGCGGGCAACCTGTCGCCGTTCTTCCGGCGTGAGCTGGCGCAGAATACGGTTCACACGCTTCCTCGCGCTTGCATCCGGACTTCGTGCACCGCCCCCCGTCCGCGCCGGGCGGAGAGATGCCGGTCGCTGCCTCCCCGGCCGCACGGTGGACTCAGCCACGGACGAGCGGTGGCTGGCCTGACCGGCGAGGCCTGCACACCCCGCCTCTTAGAGCGGACGGCGGTAGTCGCAGGTCGGCTGTTCGCGATGGGATCCCCAGCATTCCCAAACCACCAGGTACCCGCGCCCGCTCACGTAGTACGTGTTGGATACCAGGGCCTCTCCGCATCGGGGACAAACCCCGCGGATCCAGTCCGGATCCGGCTCTCTTCTCGGCGCCGCCGCCCTCTTGTTCCGTGTCATCCCGCCGCCTATCATTCCGATCCAGTGTGTCGCTCAAAGTGTCAAATTGTAGCACTTCTAGCCACAAATAGCAAACATCTGTTTGCAATCGGAGGTCAGCGGCTCGGGCGGCGGAACGGCCCGCATTTATGCTCGCGGGCGCAGGCCGAGATGGCGGCGCACTTCTTCCATGGTCTGAACGGCGACGGAGCGTGCGCGTTTCGCGCCCTGCTCCAGGGCAGCGTGGACCCGCTCCGGGTGCGCGGCAAGCTGCTCACGGCGCTCGCGGATGGGAGCCAGCTCGGTCACTACCGCGTCCGCCACGGCCGGCTTCAGCTCACTGTAGCGGAGGGTCCCGGCCGCATACTGCTCTTCGAAGTAGCGCAGCGTGTCCGCGGTGCCGAAGCCCTTGAGCAGCGTGAAGAGGTTTTTCACACCCGGGCTCATTTCGTCTGCCTGCGGCCCTGTGTCGGTCACGGCACGGCTGATCTTCTTTCGCATCTCCGCGTCGCTGTCGGAAAGGCTGATGAAGCTGCCCGGAATGCTCTTGCTCATCTTGCGCGTCGGATCGTTCAGCGCCATCACCCGCGCCGCCGGCGTCAGGTGTGCTTCCGGCTCCGGAAACAACTCACCGAA
>CAYQDT010000036.1:0-4757 GCA_964416225.1 uncultured bacterium | reverse complement strand
CCGCGCGATCTCGCGCGTCAGCTCCAGGTGCTGAAGCTGGTCCTCTCCCACCGGCACGGTATCCGCCTGGTACAGCAGGATGTCGGCGGCCATGAGCACCGGGTAGGTGAACAGTCCCGCGTTCACGCTCTCCCGGAACTGGTCGCTTTTCTCCTTGAACTGGGTCATCCGCTCGAGCGCGCCCATTGAGGTGAGCGAGCTGAAGACCCAGGCCAGCTCCGTGTGCTCGGGCACATACGACTGGGCGAAGAAGACACACTGCTCCGGGTCCAGGCCGCACGCCAGGATATCCAGCGCCGCCTCGAAGACCCGCGCCGGCATCTGCTCGACCTCGTACGGGATGGTGATCGCGTGGTAGTCGACGATGCAGAAGTAGCTTTCGATCTCCCCCTGCATCCGCACCCAGTTTCGAATGGCGCCCAGGTAGTTGCCGATATGGATTGCCCCGGTGGGCTGGATGCCGCTGAACGCGCGAGCCATGCTGTTTATCCTTGCCGTTTAGTCAGGTAATCATCATTACGGGCCATGCGGACCACCGCCGGCTACTCCCGCTTGCCCTCGAGCCGCAGCTCGGACGGCCATGGTACATCCGGCTTCTTCGGCAGATCTCCTGCCCAGCCGGGATATGCTCCGGCCGTTTCCCGGGTCACCGGCAGCACCACCAGCCCCGCGCGGGAGGCGGCGGCCTTGTTGCTGACGATGTTCCACCCGGACTGCGCGCTCACCCGGCCGAGGCGCATCGGCACCGTTGCCAGCGTGAGCTGCAGCGGGCTGTCCGCCTTCTTGAGCTCCGTCACCGCCGCGTCTCCGCCGCCATACCCGATCACGAACGGCGCCGGACCGCCGGAGGCGTGGCTCCGCACCGCCTCCACCGCCGCGAGCGCGTAGGCATCCGAGTCGGCGTACAACGCGGCAAGATCCGGGTGCGACGCCAGGAGGCGCTCCGCGGCCGTCCGGGCCGCCCCGGCGTCGGTCGCCGACACTTCACCGGCCACCTGGATCTTGGGGGCCTTTTCCTTTAGATACGCCCGGAGCGCCTTCAGACGCTCTCCTTCACCCGGAGTGCCCGCGCCCTTGAGCAGCGCGACCATCCCGCCGGAGCTCAGGCGGAACCGGCAGAAGTCCGCGGCGAGCTGGCCGGCGAGCTGCGGGTCGAACTCCACCTGGGTGGAGATATCCGTGTTGGGGATGGTCCGGTCCAGGGTGACCAGGTACGTCTTGGCATCGACAACTTTCTTCGCGGACGCCTGCATCGCGGCCGGATCGACGGGCTCCAGCAGGATGACGCCGACTCCGCCTCCCTGGAGGCTCTCCAGTTCGGCTGCCTGGGTCTGCGGGTTGCCCTTCGCGTCTTTCAACACGATCTCGACGTGGTGCTTCTGCGCCACCACGTTGGCGCCGCGCTGGATGGCCTGGCCGTACGGCGACGAGGCGTCCGCCAGTACCAGGCCCATCTTCACCCCCTGCGGCCCTTCGTCATCCGCCTGCCGGCAGCCGGTGAGGAGCGCCGGGAGGCAGCCGGCGAGGGCGGCGACGGTCAGAAAGCGTGAATGGCGCGCGAAGCGCGCGAGGCGGAAGTGCGGTGTCATGCGGGCCATGGTGGGCGGGAGCTGCGCGTGGGCCGGGATCCGGCATCCTAATTATGACCGATCGGGGCCGGACTCGCGCGCTGGGCACGGCGCTGGGGCGTCCCGCGTCAGTCGAGGACCTCGCCGAAGAGGGCGCGGGTTGCCTGCGTCAGCCGCCCGTATTGCTCGTGGAGCGCGGCGTAATCACGTCGCCCGCAGGCGCGAGCCAGCGCCGCCGCTCGCGGCGCTTCCGTCTCGGGCTCGGGAAGCAGGTCCGCCGCTCCATCCGGATCCCGGAGATAGAGGGACTGTCGGATATCCGTGAGGAGGGTGTGGGTGTCCGAGAGGGTTCGGACCGCCTCGTCGCTCAGCGAGCCCCGTGACGCGAGGGCGCCCAGCAGGCTCCGGAGCTCAGGCATCCGGAGGGCGAGATCTTCGCCCCCATCCCGGAGCTGCAGGTACTGGACCAGAAACTCGATATCGCTGAAGCCGCCGGGGCCCAGCTTCAGATGCCGCGCTCGCTGCGCGGCCGGAACCCGCTCCAGCTCCATCCGGCGCTTCATGGCCCGAATACTCTCCGTCCACTCGGCGGGCATCGGCCGGCGATAGACCCGCGGCTCCACGATCGCGCGAAACGCCGCGGCAGTTTCCGCGGATCCGGCGATGAACCGGAGGCGAGTCAGCGCCTGGAATTCCCACGGCTCCGCCCGCCCACTTTCGCCGTAATAGCGGCGCGCCGCCTGGAGGCCGAACACGGACGCCCCCTGGCGCCCTTCCGGACGGAGGCGGAGATCGATCGGAAAGGCCCGCCCCTCCGGCCGGGGCATCTGCAGCGCGTCCCCCAGGCTCCGTGCCAGGTGATCATAGTGGTGATGCGTCAGATCCGCCGCTTCCCCGTAGACATAGAGAAGGTCGAGGTCGGAGGGAAAGTGCAGGTCGCCGCCGCCATAGCGGCCCAGCGCGAAGACGGCGAAGCCCCGGGCGTCCTCCGCCGGCCAGGCTCCGGCCGCGTGAAGGTGCTGGACGGAGAGCTCCAGGGCCACGGTTACGGCTGCGTCGGCCACGGCGCTCCACTCGGCCGTCTCGCCGGGACCGCTTCCTCGCCGCTGGACGTGGCGGGTCGCCAGCCGGATCAGCTCCCGGTTCTTGAAGCGCCGGAGCTGGGATAACCGCCGCTCATAGCTCCCGCCGCGCAGGACTCTTTCCCGCAGATCGGCGGTGAGCTCCACCGCGGAGTGCGCCAGGCTCCACTGTTCCGGGTCCGTTACCATGTCCGAGAGCTCGGGATAGCGGAGCACCAGCTTCATGGCTCCGGGAGCGTCGCCGGCAAACCGGGCCAGGGCACGGAGGGTGTCCGGATGCTCCGTCCAGGTCTGATACAGTGCCCGGTGGAGCAGCTTGCGATCCGCCAGGTCCGCCAGCCCGGCCAGAGCCGCGGCCGGGTCCGCCGCATCCAGGGCCGCCGCCACGGCCACCGGCGCCGCGTCCGCGAAGAGGCGCCGCGCTGCCGAGGGCAGGCCGCCTCCCGGCCCTCCGACGGCCAGCCGGGTGAGCGCCGCCGAGGCTTCCTGCGGGTCCGCGAAGCCCCGCTCCCCCAACAGGTCGCGGAGGGACTCGGCGCCGTCCGGCGTGTCCGCGGAAAGCACCGTCTCCCGCAGCGGGTCTGCGGAGGCCGCGGCGCGCATCCCGAGCCGCGCCTGGATTTGACCCGCCGTCCGGCGCACCGCCTCACTATGGATGCGGTAGCCCTGCATGAAGGCGTCGCCGTCCGGAAATCCAAGACTGCGCGCCAGGCGGAGCAGGTCCCACGGGTCGCGGGGCACCAGCCGCACCGGGAGGTCGTGGAGGAGCTGCAGGCGGTGCTCCACCTCCCGGAAGAAGACGTAGCCATCTTTCAGGGCATCGCGCTCTTCGTCCGAGAGCAGGTCCACCTCCGCGAGGCGGTTGAGAACCGTCCATGTATCCCGCGCCTGGACCAGCGGATGATCCGCCCCGAAGAGGAGCTGCAGCACCTGCGCCGTGAACTCGACGTCCCGGATGGTGCCGCGCCCTTCCTTCACGTGCAGCTCCATCTGGCCGGCGGCGTCCAGCTTGCGCTCCACCGCGGCCCGCATTTCGCGCACGTCTTCCAGGAGCGTCGCTCCCTGGATCCGGCGGTAGACCACGGGCCGGATCAGCGCGAGGTACCGCTCGCCGAGCTCCGCGTCTCCCGCCACCGGCCGCGCCTTGATGAGCGCCTGGCGCTCCCAGGTCTCGGCCCAGCGATCGTAGTACTCCCGGTAGGCGGCGTAGCTGCGGACAAGCGCTCCAGTCCGCCCTTCCGGGCGGAGGCGCATGTCGACCCGGAAGCACCGGCCCTCGCCCGTCTGTTCGGCCAGAATGGCGATCAACCGCTCGGCGACCCGCCGGGCGTACTCCCGGTGTCCCTCCTCATCCGGCCGCGGGCTGTCCATCACGAACATCAGGTCGATGTCGCTGCTGTAGTTGAGCTCCCGGGCGCCGAGCTTCCCCATGGCGATGACACAGAAGCGGACCGCCCCGCGCGCGGTCGGAAAGCGCTCCGCCAGCTCGTCGACCGCCAGTTGCAGCGCGCCGCGCACCACGGCGTCCGCGAGGTCTGAGATTTCGCGCGCAACTTCCACCATCGGAGCGCCGCGCGCGAGGTCACGCCAGCCGATGCGCAGGAACTCCCGCCGCTTCACTCGGCGCAGTCCGTCCCGCCGGCTTTCCGGCCGATGCAGGGAGCGGAGAGAGGCCTGGACCGCACGCTCATACTGCTCCGGGGTGCGCGGCGCATCCGTCTCCAGGAACATGCTGTACAGCCACGGCTCCCGGGTGAGGATCTGCGCCAGGAAATCGCTCGCGCCGGTGATCGCGAGCAGGTCCGCGAGGAGGCGGGGGTTTTCGGCTACTGAGCGGAGCGTGGTCTCGCGCGTGGGGAGATTCCGGCACCAGCGCTCGAGGTGCGCCAGCGCCATCTCGGGATCCGCCGCTTCGTCCACCGTTTCGGCGAGCGCCGCGAGAAGGGCCGGCGTGAGGTCGGGACCGGCGTGGGCTGCCACCTGAGCCGCGAGCTCTCGCGGCCGGCCCGGGTCCCTCGCCGGGAGCCGGGACAGGGCTTCTTCCAGCGCCTCGGGAAGCAGAATCGGTTCCGCGGAGCTCATTCCGGCGCCTACCTTAGGTTGTTGC
>CAYQDT010000035.1:0-11827 GCA_964416225.1 uncultured bacterium | reverse complement strand
CGCCGCCCCCGCGGTGCGATCCACCCCCGGCGTGGGGAGACCCGGGTCTCCCCACGCCGCACGGGATAGCGCGGCCTATTCCTCGCCCGGCCCCGCCGTCAGCCCCGCCTCTCCCCGGAGGAAACTCGGGCTGAGTGCCTCCCGGAGCGACTGCAGCTCCCCACGATTGCGCTGGGTGAGTTGCGCAAGCAGATCCGCTCCCTTCTCGGTCAGCGACACCTGCACCGCGCGCCGGTCCTCCTGGCTCGGGGTGCGCACCACCAGTCCGGCCTGCACACAGCGATTAATCAGGCCGACGGCCGCGTGCGGCTGGATCTGCAGGAAGTGGGCAATCTCCCCCACATTCGCCCACTCGCGGCCCGGCTGTCCCCGCACGGCAAGCATCAATTGATGCTGCTGGGGGGTAATTCCCACCGAGCGTGCGCCCTGCTCCGAGAAACGGACAAAATAGCGGAGAGCATAGCGGAATGCGGCCAGTGCCTCGTAGTCTGCTTTAGTCAATGGTTCGGCATTGTTGCTCATAGTGGTGGATCATACGGAAATATATCGTGTCGCGATATACTTCCCTGGCCGGTTCAGCGAGTTCGGGAGTACGTATGGGAGCAAACGGAAATTCTGCGGATGAGAATAGCACGTCGACGACGCCCGTAGCGGATGGGATCGAAGGCACCATGGGTGGGATCGCCGTGGCGCCGTCGATGCGCAGCGCCACGATTGCGGTCAACATGCCGCGGCGGGAGCCACTGGTCGATAAGCGGGTGCTCTTCATCAGCGGCATCGCCATGGCCGTAGCCGGTGCTGCCGCCCTGGTGGCGCGCTTTCTGACCATGCTCATCGGCGTCTCCACGAACCTGTTCTTCTATGGAAGGTTCGCCACGGACTTCGCGTCTCCCGCGGGAAACCATCTGGGAGTGGCGGTGATTGCCATTCCGGTGCTGGGCGGGATCATCGTCGGCCTGATGGCCCGGTACGGCTCGCGTGCGATCCGCGGGCACGGGATTCCAGAGGCCATGGAGCAGATCCTGCTCAACGAGAGCCGCATTCCGCCGCGGATCACCTTTCTCAAGCCGCTCTCGGCGGCCGTCGCGATCGGAACGGGCGGACCGTTCGGTGCCGAAGGTCCCATCATCGCCACCGGAGGCGCGCTCGGATCCGTCATCGGACAGATCCTTCGCACCACGGCCGCAGAGCGAAAGGTACTCCTGGCCGCCGGCGCCGCGGCGGGAATGTCCGCGACGTTCGGCAGCCCGGTGTCCGCGGTGGTCCTCGCCATCGAGCTCCTGCTGTTCGAATTTCGGCCGCGATCGGTCATCCCGGTCGCACTGGCCAGCGCGACGGCGGCGGCAGTGCGCGGAATGCTGGCGGGCACCAGCCCGGTCTTCCCGATGGAGCACGTGGCCGCTCCCGCGGCCGGAGCCGTTCTCGTTTACCTCGTCGTCGGGGCGATCGCGGGCCTCGCCGCCGCGGGCGTGACGTGGCTGGTCTACGCGATCGAGGATGCCTTCGAGAAGCTTCCGATCCATTGGATGTGGTGGCCCGCGCTCGGCGGCGTCGCCGTGGGGGTAGTCGGCTATTTTGCGCCGCGGACCCTCGGGGTCGGCTACACAAATATTGAGGAACTGGTGGCCGGGTCGCTGCCCGTGCAGACGGTTCTCTTCCTCTGTGGGATGAAGCTGCTGTCCTGGTCCATCTCCCTCGGGAGCGGCACTTCCGGCGGAACGCTCGCCCCGCTGTTCACCATCGGCGGCGGACTGGGGGTGGCCGTGGGCGCCGTGACCATCTGGGCGTTTCCCGGACTGGGCATCGACCTTCGCATCTGCGCGCTCGTGGGCATGGCGGCAATCTTCGCCGGAGCTTCCCGCGCACTGCTGGCGTCCGTCCTCTTCGCCCTGGAAACCACCGCACAGCCGGCCGGGCTCCTCCCGCTGCTGGGCGGCTGCACGGCGGCGTATCTCATCTCCTGTCTCCTCATGCGGCACACCATCATGACGGAAAAGATCGCGCGGCGGGGGGTGCGGGTCCCGGCGGAGTACACCGCGGATTACCTGGACCGCGTCTTCGTGCGGGACGCGGCGGCGATGGCCCCGGCAACGCTCCCCGCCGAGTGGAGCATCGCCGCCGCGCAGCGCTGGCTGCGCTCCGGAGAGCCGCATACCCGCCATGGGGGCTACCCGGTGGTGCGCGCGGACGGAACCCTGGTCGGCGTGGTCACGCGGCGCGACGTCTTCGAATCGGACCGGGCGCCGGAGGAGTCAGTCAAGACGCTGGTAACGCGGACGCCGCAGGTCGCTTTCCAGGAGCACTCCCTGCGGGAAGCCGCGGACCACATGGTGCGGTCGGGGGTCGGGCGCCTGATCGTGGTCCGCCCGGAGCAGCCGGAGATTCCCATCGGGATCCTCACGCGAAGCGATCTGCTGCGCGCGCACGCCCGCCGGCTGGAGGAATCGGACCGGGCGAGACGAAGCCTGCGCATCCGGCAGACATTGAAGCGGCGCTTTGGCCTTCCGCGCTAAGCGGGACGCCTCGAATGGCGATACCACATGGACGGCCGGTGACCGGTGGGGAGGAAGGGGAGGAAGGGGATGGCGGTTGCTTGGGAGTATCTGCGGGTCCGCGGGCTGCCGGACCTGGCCGCGCTGGGCAGCGACGGCTGGGAACTGGTCGCCATCCGGGACGAGGAGTGGGTGTTCAAGCGCCCGCAGGGAGATCCCGCGGAGCGCTTCACGCTGGACCAGCGAGACGCGGCGCTGGCGGACGTGACGGCCCACCGGGGGGTGACCCGTCATTTACTCCATCCGGAGATCGCGGCGCTCATCCGCAGGGTCAACCACACCCAAATGCTGCTGATCGCGGACCGGGGCTTCCCCATGCCGAGGGTCGACACGATCATCGACCTGGCCCTCGCCTCCGATATTCCCACCATTCCGCAGGTGCTCGACGCAATCGCTCCGGACCTTCCGATGGATCGGCTGGTCGCGGCGGACGAGCTGGGTCACGCGTCTCCGGAGCGCCTGTCCGCGTATCAGCGGTCCGCGCCCCGGGTGGAGCGGGTGCCCCACCTCCGGTTCAAGGAGCTGGCGCGATACGCCGTGGGATGCATCCGCACGGGCGACTCAGTCCCGTACGCGAACGTGCTTGTGGTGGGCGGCTGAGCCCCGCACGCGGCCGGTTAGCCCGCACTGCTTCAGCAGGCATCGGACCGTGGCGGCCCACGGCCCGATGGCCCGCTGCCGGTGTTTAGGCGAGATCGAAGAGCAGCGCCTCGGCGTCCTCTTTGGCCGTGAAGCGGAGCTCGTCCTCGTCAGCAATCGCGGCACCGTCGCCGGCGGTCAGCGGCTCGCCATTGAGCGAGAGCGTACCCCGCGTTACCTGCAGCCAGCCACGGCGGCTGGAGTCCAGGCGCTGCGTTGCCTCTTCCCCGGAGGTGAGCCGCACCCGGTAGAGGCCGGCGTCCGCATGGAGCTTCATCACCCCGTCTCCGCCGTCCGCGCTCGCCAGGGCCCGGATCCCCGTGCCGGACGGCAACTCTCGCTGCTCATACCCCGGCTGAAGCCCCGACCGCTCCGGAAGGATCCAGATCTGCAACAGGTGCAGCGGCTCGCTCTCCGACGGGTTGTACTCACTGTGCACAATGCCGGATCCGGCGGTCATGCGCTGGATCTCGCCGGGGCGCACCTGCTTGCGCGTCCCCAGGCTGTCGCTGTGCTCCACGGTGCCTTCCAGGACGTAGGTTAGGATCTCCATGTCCCGGTGGGGGTGCATCCCGAACCCCATGCCCGGCGCGATCCAGTCTTCGTTGATAACCCGAAGGTTGCCCCAGCCCATGTGCCGGGGGTCGTGGTAATTCGCGAACGAGAAGGTGTGGTAGCTGTCCAGCCAGCCGTGCTGAGCATGGCCGCGCGCCGGACCTTTGCGAACCGTGATCATCCCCGTCTCCTCCCGCTGTCGGCTGCCGAAGTTAATACGCGATTAATATATTCAACTTTGAACTGTATGTCAAGCCGGGGAGATTCGCTCCGTGGAGCGCCGCGGGCGGCCGCGCGACCGGGAGCCCTTAACCCGGGATCGCGTGGTATGATAAGCAGGCCCGGCGGGGGCGTCGCGCTCGGTGACGCGAGTTCGCATGGAAGCCGCCCGGGTGGGGAGTAAGGGTATGAGCCAAGAAGTGGACGAGGGACAGAGCCTGCGAGAGAACCTGTTCCAGGCGGATCTCCTGCAGTTGCCCGCACCGGAAGAAGGCATTCCGGGCTTCCTGCCGGAGTGGTACCAGGGCACGCTGCCGACCCTGGTCTACCCGCCGCTCTCAGAACGGGGACTGCAAGACGGGGACAACGTCAACCTGGAAGTTACGCCTTACCACCTCTACTACGGGGCGCTCCGGGAACTCGCCGAGACCGCGGATGCGGAGCGCGCGGAGGTTCTCCGGCGTCTGGTGACGGAGTGGAACGCCGACGCGGCGATGGAGGTCTGTCAGCTCGCACGCCTCCACGTGGAGACGGACGCGGAGACCGCGCTGCTCCACTATGAGCTGGCCCTGGAGATCAATCCGGAGCTGTACGAGGCGACCCAGGACGCCGGTATGTGCGAGTTCGCGCTCTCCAATCAGAACCCGGAAGAGCGGGAAGAGCGCGCCGAAAGCGCCGAGGAGCTGTTCCGCCGCGCCATCGAGCTCCGGCCGGAAGCGGGTCTCTCCTGGTGGAGCCTGGCCCGGGTGCTGCATGACCGCGGAGAGCAGGCCGAGGCCCAGGCCGTGCTGCTCCAGTTCCTGCAGCAGTTCCCGGAGGGTGAGCAGCGGGAGATGGTCGAGGCCGCGCTCCAGACCGGCTTTCAAGCGGAACAGGTCAGTCCCGAGCAGGCCGCATTCCAGCAGGCGCAGGCGATGGCGTTCGGCGACGATCCGCAGGGAGCGGTCGAGGTCCTTCAGCCGCTGGCCCAGGCCTATCCGGACACCGGTGAGATCTGGTTCGTCCTCGGAGCGGCGCACCGCCGCAGCGGCAACGCCGAGGAGGCCGAAAGGTGCCTGCGTCGCGCGGCGCGTCTCGCTCCGGCCGAGCCGTTCGTCTGGTGGGAGCTCTCCCGTGCCTATGCGGACGAGCAGCAGTGGTCCGCCGCGGAAGACGCGGTGCGGCGCGCGCTGGAGGTCGATCCGGAGAACGCGATATACCTTTGCGACCTGGCACGTGCACTTCTGGCGCAGGGAAACCGGGACGAGGCGGAGGAAGCGGTGCAGAAAGCCTACGACCTGGTTCCGGATGAACCGATGGTGCTCGAGACGCGCGAGCTCCTCGGCGGTCCGATTGTCTAAACTCACGCCGGGGATCCGGTCAGCCGCGCGCGGGCGGCCGGATCCCCGGCGGGCGGGAGCGGCGCACGTTCAGATCAGCTCACGCACTCGCGACACGAGCTGGACCAGGTTGCCTTCCAGGTCATGGAAAAAGGCCACCTGACCGCCGCCGGCCGCCGGCGCGGGCGGCATGAGTCCGAGTACCTTTCCCTGCAGCGACTGGTAGACCGCGTCGAAATTCAGCACGCGGAAGGCGATGTGCCGGATCCCGGGGTCGAACGGCTGATGCGCAACGGGCTTCTCACCGTTATCCGGCATAATCTCGAGCACGGCGCCCATTTCCCCGCCGACGAGGAAGGTTGCCGGCTCCCTACCATTCTCGAAGAGTATGCGCAGCCCCAGCACGTCGCAGTACCACTGCGCGAGGGCGCGCGAATCGCCTGCCGCGATCGCCACGTGATCGACTCCCTGGACCATCTCTCTCTCCTTATCCGAGCGTGAGCTGCCGGAACGAACCCGGCTCATTCTTCCCGGTGGTGGACCTCCACTCGCATGAGGTCCCGTGCAATCCGCGTGTGGGGGAAGATTTGGCGCGCTTCCGCCAACAACGGCGCGACGTCCACATAGCGGGGCGATAGGTGGGTGATCACAAGGCGGCGGACGCCCGCTTCAACGGCAATCCGCGCCGCGTCTTCCACCGTGGAGTGGCCTTTCCGCCGCGCCTCCGTACGCAGATCGGCGGCAAAAGTACCCTCGTGGATCAGCAGGTCCGCGTCCCGCGCCAGCTCCACCGCAGCGGCGCATGGACGAGTATCCGTACAGTACGCAAGCACGGCGCCGGGCCGCTCGGGACCCAGAACCTGACCCGGGTGTACCTGCCGTCCATCCGGGAGCGTCACCGTCTGGCCACGCTGAAGCGCTCCGAACATGGGCCCTTCGGGAACCCCCAGCTCCCGCGCCGACTGCAGGTCGAAGCGGCCGGGGCGCGGGTGCTCCTCCAGTCGAAAACCCATGCACGGAGTGCCGCGGTGGTCCAGCGCCGCCCGGGTGAGACGATAACCGGGCATCTCCCGGAAGAGCGTCTCGTCGTCCCATTCGACCAGTCGAACCGGATAGTCGAACTGGGTCCGCAGCGCACGCTGATTGCAGTGGATGTAGTCGGCAAGGCCGGGCGGTCCGTAAACGTCGAGCGGCTCCAGGCGGTCGGCCATCTGCAGCGACATGAGCAGCCCCATCAGGCCGGTCACGTGGTCGCCGTGCAGATGCGTGATCGCAATCGCGGAGAGCGGCGCGAAGCCGAGGCCGGCACGCCGGTACTGGATCTGAGCGGCCTCGCCGCAGTCGAAGAGGAGCAGCTCGCCGGCCCGCTGGACCGCCACACAGGCGAGGTTTCGCTCGAGCGAGGGGACGCCGCTTCCCGTGCCGAGGAAAGTGATGGTGAGTGCCGGTGCTGCCACGCTGGTGCCGCCAATACGAGAGAGGACGCGCTAGTTTAGCAAAACCTCGCGCGTCCATCTACCGCGGCCGCCGGCCGGAGAAGCCGGCATGCGGCATCCGCTCCCTGACTGCACCGGACTGTGCTGGCGCTCCGCGGCGGGCGAGCCGCCCCGGCTCCAGCGTGGCTCACCCGCGGCCTAAAGCGGGAAACCGAGGGCTCGCGCCGCGCACAGCAGGAAGAAAAGGGTCAACGCCAGCGCCAGGATCACGAGCTCATTATGCAGCCGCTGCTCCATCACTCGTCGTAAGTTTCGCATCTGCACCTCCTCGGGACCTCGTCCCGCTCCACCATACCCATCCGCGTGCCGCTCGAACCTCCGCAAAGGAGAGTGTGCGGCGAAGCGCGAATGCCTTTCCGGACGCCTGGAAGGAGAGAGCGATGCGCAGCGTGAGCGCGGCGGGGGCGGCACTCTGGTTCGGCGCGTTTGCGTCTGCCTCATACCTTCATTTCGCACACCGGCGGGCGCCGGAGCCTGAGCTCATCCGGGGCGAACTACCGGCTCCGGCGGCGGAGCCGTCCCCGGAAATCGTCTACGCCCCAAAGCGCCCGGACCGCCCGGATCAGCCGGCGCGTTTTCGGTCCGCCGCGGCGCGCGCCGCGGGCGGGCGGGAAGCCGGCCGCTCGTCGCCTTCCGCACCTCCAGCGGCCCCCCTTTTCAACGACTTCTCAGTGCCGGCGCTCCCACGCGTGATGCTCGCGCCGACCGCCGGGTCGGAGAGCGGGGTAGCGCGTCCGGAGACCGCCGTGGCAGCGTCGCGGTGGGACGGGGCGGCCCGGAAGCGAGAGGGGGTTCGACCCGCGGAAGTCCATCGCGGCTCCCGCGATGAGACGTCCCCCGCCGCGCAGGCGAGCCAGGCCTCGGCCGCGGCGCCCGCTCCGGCTGCTTTGCCCGCTCCGGCCGCGCCGAAGACCGGCGACGGCACTCTGGTGCATCGCCCGTCTCGCACCGGGCCGCCGGTGGCTGCGCCTGGCCCGGCCGCGCCCGTGCCGGCTTCAAGTGGGGATGGAGCAGCGTCCACCGCGGGCGGGAAAACGGCCGAGGCTCCGGCCGACGCGGGCGAGCCGCCTGCCGCTGCGGCAGCTTCGGTGACGCGTGCCGCTTCCGTCCAGTGCCGTGGCTTCAAAAAGAACGGCGAGCGGTGCGGACGAAAGACGCGCGATCCTTCCGGATACTGCTACCAGCATCGCCCCAAGTGAGTGGCGCCGCACTGTGCGTCAGCGCAGAGCAGCCGCGAGCCGCGGGCGCCGGGCAGCGCGCCACCCCGTACCGACTCCTCGGCGGGGGTATCCTCCTTCACGGCCGGTTCCCTGGGCTCGCGAATCACGCGGACGGGGGAGGTCCGGGAGAGGTTCTTCCCAAGCTTCAGACGGCGGTAGATGCGGACGGTGATCTGGTCGGACGAGGCGTCGTCGGGCGGATCCCCGGCGCCGGCGCGCTCGATCCGGTGCAGCGTCTCCAGCAGCGCACCGCGAGTACCGGGCGCCGAGGGATCTCGCAGGTACTCCAGGGAGCGGCGCAGCCGCTTGAGACGAGCGTCATCGAAGTAGATTTTCATCTCGTGGAAGATGGGAATCTCCTCATCATCCAGGATGAGCCCGCAGCGCCCCACCAGTCCCCGGAGCTCCGCGCGATCCAGCGCCAGCCCGACGTTGCCCACCGCATCCTTCCGTCCGGCGCCGCGCCGCACTTCAAGTGCCGCATCGGCGGAATTTGCGCGCGCCACCGTGACCCACCAGAGATCGGCGTGATCCAGTGCCTCTCGTGCGTTGCTCCTGGACCGAAGCGTAAACACGTCCTGGTCCAGGTCCGCGCCGGCCAGCACCACGGAGGATACGTGGAGGGCCCGCTCCGGCTCCTCGATCAAGCCGGGAGTCTCTCCGCGGGAAAGCGTGCTCGGTGCCAGCGCGCGGATCGCGCATTCGCTGCCCATGCTGTGCGCCCAGAGATGGGTGGGGGCTCCCGGGAACGCATCCTGAATCCGAAAAAGCAGGGTGCGCAGCCCGCGGCGGCCGACGATCCCCGCAATGCGGGACTTCTCACGGTAGGGGTTGGCAACGGGACTTGGGAATCCCAGACCGGTGGTGAAGCGGTAAGCCGCCATTTTCGGCAGCCAGTCCTGAAGTGGGCCTGGATCGCTCGGCCAGTGCACGCCCACCAGCACGAACCGCCCCACGTGCGCGGCATCCGACTTCTGGAGGTACCGCGCGATCCGGTCGTAGTCGCGCGCCACCACCCCGCAGTCGGCGTTGAACCCATGAACCAGCACCACCACGTGCGTGGAGCGGTCGACGCCGCGTTCGCGGAGCCGCTGGATCACCCCATCCAGGTCGGCGGGCAGAATGCTGCCGTCTTCGGAAAAAAGCACGGGAACATAGGCGCGCGGGAGCTGGGCAATCTGGTTTCGGCACTCTTCGAGCGACGGCGCCGCCCAGCCGGGGACCGCCTGCAGCAGTAGAACCAGCACCGCGATAGCCCGGCAGGCGGCAGCGAATTGTCGTGGGATCATATTGAATTCAAACTTCCCGCGCCGCATCGTTGGCAGCGGCAACTTCCAACGACCACGCCCCACTCCCGCCCATCGCGGGCCGCGTGAGAACGGCCTGCTGCATGCGCGGCACCCCACGCCGGAAGCGCGCCGCGAAAACGGTCAAGCTCGTGATCGACCCCTCCACCAACTCCAGCTTAACGCGTAGTCCGCCGGGCGTCGGTCGCGCGGGGAGTGCGGCGAACCGGCCGGGCATGCCGCGAAACTCCGCCCCCACTTCGTCCCGATCGGCGCCTGGTCGAGCTCCGGGAATCCCCGCCGCGGCTTTGGAAGCTCTGGAAGCTCTGGAAGCTCTGGAAGGAGATCCGCGGCTTTTGCCGCCGGTACCCGTTCCATGCTGCGCAGCGCCACGCGACCGCGGCGCCCATGGGCGAAGGCAGAGTCAACTGCCAGTCCGATACCCGTCCCACTATGCCCAGATTACGCGCTCCATCCGCTCACCGGTTTCCCGCCCATCGAAACCCGATCCGCCTTCCGCGCCTCGCCGCGGCTCCCGGCGCCGCGGGGAACGGGAGCGGCGTGCGGCCTGGCTACTCGCACCTCGCCGGCGGTCAGCTCTCCCCGATGCTGCCCTTTCCGCCGGAGCGGCGTGCAATTGCAGCCGCGATCGCACACCCTCGCCCCGGCCACCGAGGCCGGAGCGCACCCCGTCCGTAAGGTGGACGGCCCATCGGCAGTTCCTGGTTCCATCGCGGTCGTGGGCGCGCGGCCGGCGCGACGGCAAATCCACCGAATGGTGGATCGTCATCCTCCGGTCGTCGACCCATATTAGGCACGGAACTAAACTGCTTGCTTTCCGATCGGACCGGCCATCCCCTGGCCGGCCGAGGTGCCGGAGAGGGGCAGGAGCGCTCCCGCCGGCATCAAGCCGGCGCCCAATGGGTGATGCTACTCGCATGGCTCGAACCAAGAGCGCAGCGAAAAGGGCAACCCTCCCGAAAGGGAGGCGACGCAAAGCCACAGGCCTGAGGCCGTACGCCCCCGGGTGTACGGCGATGGCGGCTGGACTGCCGCAAGCGCCGTCGTTCTGACGAATACCGCCGGCGGCCGGGACACTGTTTCCGGCCACCGGAGATTTAGTCAGTAACCGCGAACGCAACGTGGCAATGGAAATCGAACGGGCAAAACCTTCGAAAGAGGGTGACGCAAAGGATCAGACCTGAACGCCTTCGGTCCTGCCGAGGCGCACGGTGGCTGACCTACCGAAGTCCAGCAAATAGCCCACCAGGGGGTGGCCGTCCCGGTTCCAGCCGACCGGACACGGCCGCCCCTTTGCCTTTCAGCCGGCACCGCGCCGGATCCCGGCGCCCTCGCCGCCTCCTGGGGTCGGACTCCGGGGAAGCCGTGCCGAGATTTCCGGCACGACCCTCGCCGTCGTTTTCGAAGGTAGGACGCGGCCCCGCCAAATGAACGCCGACCGCATCCTAACTTCGCAGGCGTGTCCTACGAACGAATCACCGTGTCCTCCATTAGTTGGAATCTTGTGTGGGCTACTTCTCATTCGGCGGAGCACGCGGAATAATGCCGTTGGTGACCGTCCCTGGTTGCTCGGCAGGCAAGGATCGAGCGGCCGGCCGGCGGACACCTTCCCTTGCGAAACGACAATGGCAACGCCCCCGAAAGGGGGACGACGCAAAGCTTCCGGCCTACAGCGGCGCGCGGCAACGACTCCGGTCCAGAGGGTGATGAGACCGAGCCGGTGGTGCGCGGAGCCAGGGCAGCGGGGCCGCCGAAAGCGCAGTGGCGCCTCCGGATCACGCGCGGCGGGTAGATGGGATACCCTCCGGGACGCGGTTCTGGGGCACTGGAGCTTTCTTGAATCGAACGGGCAAATCCCCGGAAACGGGGTGGCGCAAAGTCACAGGCCTAAACTCGCGGCATTCCGCGAGCAGGGCGGCTGGTCTGCCGAAATCCGGTCCGTTTCGGTTCCCTGACCAGCTGGGGCCGTTTTCGGAACGGCTCCAGGAGCAAGGGACATGTCAATGAGACCGCTGTATCGCGGGCTGCTGGGGAGCCTCCCCGTTCTGGCAGTCTGTGCCCAGTGGGGAGTCGCGCCGCTGGCGGAGCTGACGGCGGGTGCGCCGGTGCCTCCCCATGGGGTGCGGCTTTACCACTCCGTCCGGCCGGCTGCTCCGGCCCGGCCGCAAGCCGCACCGTCGGCGGGCGAAACGCCCGGCCCGGACACCGGGCCGGTGAGTGATGATTCCTGGAAGGCGCAGGCCGTCTGGCCCGTAGCCGCCGACGCCGGGACCCGTGATGAGGGCGGCGTTCGCCCGGCGAGGGACTCACGCCGTGATCCATAGACCACCGAACGCACTCCGCTGGCTCGCGGGCGCGGCAGCGGCGGCAGGCTTCCTGCTGGCCCCGGCCGCGGCGCATGCGGGCGGCATCGCCCGGGACCTGGACGCCGTGCTGGCCCGGTCCAGCCCGCTGGACGGGCACCGGGTCCGCGTGATCGTCCGCTTCAATCGCTCCGGGGTGAACAGCGCGCTCTTCGCG
>CAYQDT010000034.1:9106-11894 GCA_964416225.1 uncultured bacterium | reverse complement strand
GTGGTGGGCAATATCCGCCGCTACTTCTGGCCAATCCTCGCCCACTCCGCCGAGGAGGTCACGCCGCTCATCGACTGGGCGATCCGGGAGTACGGGGTGAGCCCGAACGTCGGCATCGGAGGCGTCTCCATGGGCGGGGACATCTCGGCGGCGGCAGCCGGCGTGGACCGCCGCATCCGCGCCGTCTCCGCGGTGGTCGGCACTCCGGACTGGATGCGGCCCGGAGCGTTCCAGCCGCAGGGCGAGCCGGATGCTGCCGCACAGGCGGACTTCGACCGGCGCAACCCGCTCACCCATCTCAAGGCGTACCGACACCGGCCGGCGATTGCGTTCCAGAGCGGCGGAAAAGACAGCCGTGTGCCGGCGGACGGCCCGCTGCGGTTCGTCGAAGCGCTGAAGCCGATCTACGGCAAAGACGCGGACCGGCTCCGGGTCAACATCTATCCGGAGGTCGGGCACGGCTTCAGCCCCGAGATGTGGAAGGCCTCGCTGGAGTGGTTCGAGCGCTACCTTCAGTAAAAGCCGCGTGACGGCGCTCGCTGGTACGGGGAGGCTTCCACCGCCACCCGCCCGGAGGGGCGGCGCCGCGCACCCGCCGCAATGCCCGTCCCCCGCCGCTCTACCGGGGTGGGACGGGCGGAGTGCAGCGATTCGGTTCCGGAACCAGCCGGCTCTATTCGTATCGGAGCGCCACGATGGGGTCCAGCGCGGAGGCCTTCATCGCCGGATAGATTCCGAAGAACACGCCCACCAGCGCGGAAAAGACGAACGAGATCACCATCGGCGGCACCGTCAACTGCATGGGAAAGCCGAGGCCAATGCCGGACGGGATGGCGGCCCAGAGCGACGGCCCGACCCCCAGCAGGATCCCGATCACCCCGCCCGAGAGGCTCAGGGTCACGGATTCGATCAGGAACTGGTAGAGGATGTCCTTTCGCTGGGCGCCGATCGACGCGCGGGTGAGCGCCGGCTGCGCCTCCATCGTGGCTTTCGCCTGGAGCGCCTTCGCGCGCGCCTCCTGCACGGCCCGCTCCGCCCCGGCGATGTGCGCCCGCGCCGTCGCGCGCTCCCTATCCTCGTCCGTCACGGCTTGGGCCCGCTTTGCGACGGCTGCGTCCAGATCCGCCCGTGCCTGGACGGCCGCGGTCCGTGTATCGGTGGGATCGATCAGCGCGATGAGCTGGCCCGCCCGCACATGGTCACCGAGGTCCACCGCCAGCTTGTCGATCCGCCCACTGACGTCCGACTTGACGTCCGCCACTTTCCAGGCCTGGAGGACGCCGGTCGCGCTGACGAACGCCCGGACATCGCCCCGGCTGACCGGGGCGGTGACGTAAGGCGCTGCTTCCTTACCGCCGGCACCCGCGGTGTGGGCGACGCTGAACAGCCCGCCCGCCACCATCAGCACGCGTCCGGAGATCAAGACTCGCCGCTGCCATCGCTTCATCGTGTACCTGCGCACCCCGCGCCGCCGGGAGAAGGCGGTTTCACGGGCCATCCTGAACTGAAAAGGGACGGGCGTCCGCCCTCCAGGTAATTGTCATATGAAACTATTGCCGGATCCAACAAATTCCCCGGAAGCCGAAGTAGATTGCGCCGCGCTGCTGATGGAGGTCGTTCCGTCGGTGATGCGGGTCGTTCGGGCGGAGATGCGGCGCCATCGCGCGGGGCTCACCGTACCGCAGTTCCGCGCCCTCGCTTTCGTGCAGCGCAGCGAGCGGCCCTCGCTGTCCGAGCTGGCGGATTTCCTCGGGCTGACGCTCTCCGCCGTCTCGCGGATGGTGGATGGTCTGGTGCAGCGCGGGTACGTCATCCGGAGTGAGTCGGCGACGGACCGGCGGTTCCTGGTGCTGCAGCTCACTCCGGCCGGCGGCGAGCTGGTAGCCGAGGCGCAGGCGCAAACGCGAGAGCGGCTCGCGGAGCTGCTCAGCGGGATCCAGGGGCCGGAGCGAGAGTAGCTGGCGCGCTCGCTCCGGCGGCTCCAGAGCGCGATGGAGCACGGGCAGCGCGGTGTGCACGAGGAACGCGGCGGAATTTAAACCGATCCGTTCCATACTTCCCGCGGAGGTGAGGATGCGGGGAGAGGGCGATGCGGGGAGAGATTGAAGAACGGCGGGTCCGGAGCTGGGCGGAGCTGAACGAGGCGCTGTTCCATGGCGTATGGGATGAGGCGCTGGGGCGCCACCGCGGCACGGTGGCGTTCCGGGGACTCTCCACGGCCGATTACCGCCTGGAGACTTCGCTCACGCGTCTGGGGCCGCACTGCGAGGTGGTGGAGCGGCACCTCCTGCGGAACTTCGCCAAGTACGCGCACCAGGACGCCTCCCCGAACCCGTCGCGCTGGCACTGGCTGGCCCTCGCGCAGCACCACGGCCTCCCGACCCGGCTGCTCGACTGGACCCATTCCCCGTACGTGGCCCTCCACTTCGCCACGGCGAACTGGCGCCGCTTCGACCAGGACGGCGTGGTCTGGATGGTGGACTACCAGCGGGCGCACGAGCGGCTGCGCGGCATCGAGCTGCGGATCGTCCCCGCCGAGCCACATCCCGCGATGACCCACCTGGCGCCGGCCCCCCGCAGCATCGACCTGTCCCGCGTGCTGGAGATCGAGGGCGGCAACACCTTCACCGCCGACCTGCTCCACGAGCTCGGCCTGGATCCGATCCGGCTCCAGGAGCTGACGGACGAGCCGTTTCTGCTCTTCGTGGAGCCGCCCTCGCTGGACAGCCGCATCGTCAACCAGTTCGCGCTGTTCTCCGTCCTCTCCGATCCGAGGCTTCCCCTGGAC
>CAYQDT010000034.1:5292-9096 GCA_964416225.1 uncultured bacterium | reverse complement strand
CGGCCGTCGATCTGTGACGTTTCGCCCATCAAAGCGCCTGAAAGCCCGCTGAGCGGCACCCCGGCACTGGGCGCAAGATCATCATCCCGGCGGAATTAAAGTGGGAAGTCCGGGACAAGCTGGACCAGGCGAACATCACGGAGCGGGTGCTGTTTCCCGGTCTGGACGGCCTCTGCACCTGGCTGCACCGGCACTACAGCCCGAAGTAAGGGAGCCCGAAGCGAGGGCCGGACGCGCGCCTCCCGCGGAGCGGTGGTCCGCAGAGGAGTCCGCGCGGCCGCGTGCCAACAGGGCGATGGGGCGCGCCGGCGGCTCACCACGGGGGTGGCGCGGCGCGGCGCCGGAGGAGCGATCATGGGCGATCGTCGTGAGGAATGGAGCCGCCGGGAGTTCCTGGGGCGAGCCGGCGCCGGGGCCGCGGCCGGGCTGGGGGCGGCGGCGGGTCTTCTCCCGGCCGCGAGCGCGGGGGCCGCGCCGGGCAAGCCGGTTTCCGCGAATGAGAAGCTGGTCCTGGGACTGATCGGCTGCGGCGGGATGGGCGCCTACAACATGCGCCTGCTCATGAACAAACCCGGAGTGGAGGTCGCCGCCCTCTGCGACGTGGACGAAAGCCGGATCCCGAACGACGCGGCGGACGTGGAGAAGAAGTACGGCCGCAAGCCGGCGATCTACAAGGACTTCCGCAAGCTGCTGGAGCGGAAGGACATCGACGCGGTGATCATCGGGACTCCCGACCACTGGCACGCGCTGCCGCTGATCCACGCTTGCGAGGCGGGTAAGGACGCGTACTGCGAAAAGCCGATCTCGCACGACATCACCGAGGCGAAGGCGATGGACGGGGCGGTGCGCCACTTCAAGCGCATCGTCCAGGTCGGCACCTGGCAGCGGAGCACGCGGGAGTTCACGGATGCCATCGCCTACATCCGCGCCGGAAAGCTCGGGCGGGTGGTTCTCGCCCGCGCGTGGAAGACCGACAACTCGAAAGTGGGTCACGAGACCCCGCGCACGCCGCCCTCCAGCCTGGACTATGACTTCTGGACCGGCCCCGCGGCAATGATCCCGTACGCCCCGAACCACGTACACAGCAACTGGCGCTGGTTTCTCAACTACGGCACGGGGATGACCGGCGACTGGGGCGTCCATATGATGGACATCGCCCTGGTGGGGATGAGTCCGGACACCGACCTGCGGATGCCGGTGGAGGTCACCTCATACGGCGGCCGGCTCGCCTATCCCGACGACGACCGCACCGCGCCCGATACGGTACAGACGAGCATGCGCTTCCGGAACCCGGACTTCGTGCTCCACTGGGAGACGGGCCGCGATCACCCGGGCCGGCCGGACCACGGTACGGAGTTTGTCAGCGCGGACGGCCGCACGCTCCGGGTGTGGCGGGGCGGCTGGCAGGTCCTGGACCCGGACGGCAAGGAGCTTCCCAAGGAGTCCGCGCCGCCGACCACCGACCACTGGCAGAACTGGCTGGACTGCGTGAAGAGCCGGGAGCAGCCGCGCTCCAACCTCGCGTCCATGGCGCAGACCACCATCGTCTGCCACCTGGCGAACGTCTCCCTGCTGGCCGCGGAAACGGTACGCTGGAGCAAGGAGAAAATGGACCTCGTCGGGAAGGCCGGGCGGGAGACGCAGTCGTATTACCGGGAGTACCGGAAGCCCTGGAAACTGCCCGTTTACCGCTGACGGCCTGCCGGCTCGCTACTTTCGGGGGCAATCCGGCTCCCGGGCGCCGCGGCCGCCACCGCCGCCCTCCCGAAAGATGCGGCCCCGGAGGGTCTGCGGGGGACAGGACCGGGTCCGAACGGCCGGGAGAGCTCCCGGCCCGCGCCGGCGCCGCCCATCCTGAACGACCCGTCGCTGGATTAGAGATGGGGGACTCCGGGTATCTACGTGTGAATGGCCTCACTTTCACCGGTTACGTCCGCGGCGGACGTCGCGGAGCTCCTGACTCAGCGCATCCCGGAAATCTTACGCCTCTGGGAAGAACGCACCCGCGCACCGGGGTCTCCCGCAGGCACGCCGGAATTGGCCGCGCGGCGGGAGCTCCTCGGCGAGTACCTTCGACAACTCGCGGAGGAGCTGGGCCGGCCGAAGGGAGAGCTTACCGGTGCCGACGCCGGCACTCCGCCGGCTCCGGAGCGAGCGGTCCCAGCCGGAACCACGCTGGACCAGGTCATCCGGGACTACCACCTCCTCCGGCGGGTGCTCGTCGAGGTGCTGGAGCGGGACGGGCCGCTGCCTCCCGGCCTGGCACAACTCCTCGAAGCCCGCTGCGACGCGGTGATCGAGCAGGCCGCCTCCGCGTTCGTCCACGGCCATGAACAGGCCTTGTGGGAAAGCGAGGAGTGGCGCCGCCGGCTCATGGAGACGGCCCAGGAGGGTACCTGGGTCGCGGACGCCGACGGACGCCTGCAGCGGGTGAGCCAGCGGCTGAGCGACATGCTGGGACGTCCGCCCGCGTCACTGCTCGGCCATCCGATCTCCGACCTGGTCTTCGCCGAGGACCGGCCGGTGCTGGCGTCGAGTCTCCGCCACCTGCGGCCGGACACCCGGCGAGAATGCGAGCTCCGCCTCTGCAAGCGGGACGGCTCTTATCTCTGGGCGCGGCTCTCACTGCGGGCCATCCCGGTGGGGGTCCAGCCGGACGGGCACCTGGCACTGGTCCTGGACGTCACGGACCGGAAGCGCTTCCTCGAAGAGCGGGCCCAGATCTTCCGTCGCGAGCAAGAAGCCCGGGCCCAGGCGGAGCGCTCCGAGGCCGTGCTCCGGAGCATCCAGTACGTCACGGACGCGGCGCTCGCCCACCTGGACCTGAACCGCCTCCTGCATGAGCTGCTCGCACGGGTCCGCAAGATCCTCACCGCGGATACGGCCACCGTGCTGCTCCTGGAAACCGAACAGTGGGTGGTGAGTGCGGGCATCGGGCCGGATTCCGTCGGGAGCAGCGGCGCGCGCGTCCGGTTCGGCCAGGGCTTCGCCGGACGGGTGGCGGCAACCGGACGCCCGCTCCTCATCCCGGAAGTGACCGCCGCGGAGTTGGGCGACGAGGCCGGCCTGCACGGCGCGGTGCGCTCGCTGCTGGGCGTCCCACTGCTCGTTGAGGGAACCGTGAAGGGGGTCCTCCAGGTCGGGACCTTCTATCCTCGGGAATTCACCGAGGCGGACACGCGCCTGCTCCAGCTGGTGGCGGACCGGGTGGCCCTGGCGATCGATCGCGCGCGCCTGTTCGGGGAGGCGCAGCAGGAGCTGTCGGAGCGGCAGCGACTGGCCGACGAGCTGCGCCTGCGGATGGCGGAGCTCCGGGAGGCGGACCAGCGGAAGGATGAGTTCCTGGCCACTCTGGCGCACGAGCTCCGCAACCCGCTGGCGCCCCTCCTCACCGCCGTTCCGCTCCTTCGCGCCGGCGACGCCGAGCGTCGGGAGCGACTGATCGGGATCGTCCAGCGGCAGGCAACCCACCTCGCGCACCTGGTGGACGACCTCCTCGACGTCTCCCGGATCACCCGGGACCAGATCGCGCTGAAGCCGCGGCTGATGAGTGTGGGGGCGGCCATCGCCGACGCGGTGCAGGCGAGCCGGCCGCTCATCGAGGCCCGCGGCCACCGGCTCTCCGTCTCCATACCGCCGGAGCCGATCTACGTCCACGCGGATCCCACGCGCCTGGAGCAGATCGTGGTGAATCTGCTGAACAACGCCGCCAAGTACACGGAGCCCGGTGGGGAGATCGGTATCCGGGTCGAGACCGGACTGGAGGGTGAGACTCCGGATCGATCCACGGTCCGGATCCACGTC
>CAYQDT010000034.1:0-5282 GCA_964416225.1 uncultured bacterium | reverse complement strand
CGCAGGTCTTCGAGCTGTTCACGCAGGTGGACCCTTCACTGGACCGCGCACAGGGAGGTCTCGGCCTGGGCTTGACGCTCGTACGGCGGCTGGCCGAGATGCACGGCGGGTCCGTGTCCGTGCGGAGCGAAGGGCTCGGGCACGGAACGGAGTTCGTTGTCACGCTCCCGGTGGTACGCGAAGTCGCCCCGGTCCCGCTCTCCGGCGTGGGAGAAGGCGGTCCCCGCGCGCGCCCGCCGGGACCGCCGCCGTCCCACCCGTCCACCCGCGTGCTGGTGGTGGACGACAATATGGACGCCGCCCAGACCCTGGCGGAGCTGCTGGAGCTGTGGGGCTATACGGTCGAGGTGGCGTATGACGGCCCGGCAGCCCTCTCCGCGGCCGCCGCCTTCCGCCCGGACGTGGTGCTGCTGGACATCGGCCTTCCGGGGCTGGACGGCTACGAGGTCGCCCGGCGCATGCGGCTGCAGCCGGCCCCGGCGCCCGCCGGCGCGGAGGCGTCTCCCTCCGCCGGGGCCGCGGCTCCGCGCCCGAAACCCCGGATCATCGCCCTCACCGGCTATGGGCAACCGGAGGACCAGCGCCGCGCGCGGGATGCGGGTTTCGACCGCCACGTGACCAAGCCGGTCGACCCGGATCGGCTCCGGGAACTGCTGGAGGAGGAGGCGAATCCGGATGCTGCCGCGACATAGGAGGCCGGCCGGGGCGCCCGCCACGCGGGACGCGCGGGTCGAGCGTCCTGGCCGGGGAAGCGGGAGATCGATCTTCAAGCGGAGGCCGGTCGGAAACGCTCAGCCGGCCGGCGGACCCGGAGTGGCGAGCGCCTCCAGCACGAGCTGATCCCGGCGGACGGGATGCTCGAAGTCGCTCCGCCCCGCCGCGAACAGACCGAACCGGCGCTTGAGCGCCGCCAGTTCCGAGTGCTTCGCGCGGGAATACTCGGCGAGGGCGACGCCGCCGGAAGCGCCGTACAGGCGGTGGTAGTGGGCGAGCAGCTCCGGAAACTGCTCCTCGATGAACGGAAAGAACCGCTTGCGGGAGCTGCTTCGCAGGAAGAGAACCTGCGCGGCCAGGAACCGGGCTCCCGCCTCGGCCGCGAGCCTGCAGAGCAGCTCCAAATCCTCGGCGCGATCATTGATCCGGGGCAGGAGCGGCATCAGAAACACGCCCACCGGGATTCCCGCGCCCGCGAGGCTCCGGACCGCCACGAGCCGCTTATCCGGCCGGGGAGCGCGCGGCTCGATCCGGCGCGCCAGCGCGTGGTGCGGCGTGGTGACGGTCACGTTCACCTCGATGCGGTTGTGCTCCGCGATCCGGCGCAGCAGATCGACGTCCCGGGCCACCAGATCGCTCTTCGTGGTGATGGAGAGCCGCAGTCCCCGCCGGCCCGCGAGCACCTCGAGCAGCGAGCGGGTGAGGCCATACCGCCGCTCGGCGGGCTGGTACGGATCGGTAGCGGTTCCGAGAGCGATCCACTGCCCCTGGAGCGCGAGCCGCCGGAGGTCGCTCCGGAGCGCCTCGACCGCGCCCCGCTTCACGAAAACCTTCCGCTCGAAATCGAGCCAGTCCTCCAGCTCGAGGTATTCGTGCGTGTAGCGCGCATAGCAGTAGACGCAGCCGAACTCACAACCGCGATACGGATTGATGGCAAAGTTGAACGGCACCCGCCCGCTGCTGCACGGGCTGACTACGGTGCGGCACGGCAGCTCCCGGTATTCCACCGCGTTGCGCTGCTCGATCTCCGCCGCGTCCGCCGCCAGGCGGGCGATGCCGGTGGGCCGCGCCACCGGCTCCGGCGCCACGGCTTCCAGCGGCACGAAGGCCGGCGCGACCTCCGCCCGCCCCGAGGGGAATGAGCAATCCGAGGGCTCGTCGAACAGGGCTCGCTGCGTCCGCTCCCTACGCGCCATCGTCCCACCTCCCCGGCACCGCCCGACCAGCCCCATCTCTCCCCGCTCAGCTTATATCGAACATAATTTTGCCTGTCAACCGCGGCACCCGCTCCGGAGGGGCCGCGCGATTCCCGTCGCTTCCTGCCGGCGCTGGACCGGGCGGAATCCACGGCGATCTGGCGGAGAGCCTCTCGGAAAGACGAAAAAGGCCCCCGGCCGAAGCCGGGAGCCTGGATGCGGAAGGGGGGACTTGAACCCCCATGGATTTCTCCACACGCCCCTCAAACGTGCGCGTCTGCCAATTCCGCCACTTCCGCGTGACTGAAGACCCGATGAGTGTAGCAACGTCCATCGCCCCCGTCAAGAGATGAAATCGCCCTTTCTTCCGCCGCGCGGATCGCCGAATCTCCCGCCGGGCGAGGGATCGTCCGGCCACCGGGTGAGGAAGCCGGCCAGTCCTCCGGGAGCTCCGCCGCCGGCACCCCGGAACTCGGGTCGGACCCGGGTGCGGCATGCGTGAGATGATGTGAATAGCCCCGCCCGGCGCTCCGTTCGGAGCGGGCCGGCACAGACTGGAGAGCATCCATGCAGCCTGAAGATCCGGATCCCATCTACAGCGACGGCGTGCAGGTCGGCTGCGCGCCGTTCACGGTGGCGCTGACGTTTACCGTTTCCGCGGCGCCCAGCAAGGGAGCGCAGCCGCCGCATGTGGTGGCGGATATCCGGATGAGCCCGGAGCACGCCAAGGTGATGTCCATCCTGCTCCGCCGGCAGCTCAAGGAGTATGAAGCGCAGCTGGGCCGTCCGATACCGCTGCACCCGCAGGTGGCGCAGCAGCTCGGCCTGAGCCCGACCGAAGACTGGTAGTCGAAACGGGGTAGCCGGAAGACGCGGGCCGGCGGGTGTGGCGGCCCGCGCCCTACGCCCTCATCGTGCCGACGCCAGGACCGCGTCCAGCAGCCGCTCCGCCCCCTGTCCGACGGCGTCCACCGCGGGCAGGCCGGTCTCCTGTTCGATCCGCTCCATCTCCGCGCCGGCCGCCTCCCGCGGAAAGCCGTACGGGTTGACGGCGATCCCGACGACGCGGCCCGGGTGCAGCGGGGACACGGCTTCCTCATACCGCCGGATCCACTCCGGCAGCGGCGGGATGGGGACGTCCGTGTGACGGAGCCGGTCGCGGCCCAGGTGATGCACCAGCACCAGCGCGTCCGGCAGGCTGCCGTGCAGCAGCGCCAGGGTAACCCCCGCGTACGCCGGGTGCAGGAGCGAGCCCTGTCCCTCCACCACGACGAGGTCTCCGCCGCCCGCCGCCAGGACCTGTCGCTCCACGTGACCGGCCATAAAGTCGCCCGGAATGCGGTCGAGCGGCAGGCCGCCGCCCGCGATCATCATCCCGGTCTGGCCCGTCGCCACGAAGCGCGCATCCAGCCCCCGGCTCCGGGCCGCCGCGAGGAGCTCCAGCGCCGCGGCCAGCTTTCCCACGTTGCAGTCGGTCCCCACGGTTAGGACCCGGAGCGCGCGTGTCTCGCGTGCCCGCCGGCCGGCGATCGGCTGCTCCGCCGGCGGCCGGCGGAAGTCCCGGATCTCCGCCCCGTGCTCGCGGGCCAGGCGGGCGAACTCGGGGTCGTCTCCCAGGAAGGCGTGGAGGCCGGAGAAGACGGCGAGCCCGGCGCGCAGGCTGCCGGCGATCACCGCTCGCCATGAATCCGGGAGCTGCCCGCCCGGCGGCGCGATGCCGATCACCAGGGTGTCCGCCCCCAGCGCGAGCCCCTCCGCCAGGCTTCCGACAATCGGCACCCGGGCCGGTAGGTGCAGGACCTCCCCGGTGGTCCGGCCCGCGTGCACTCGGTCCAGCACCCCCACCACGTCCGGCGTCCGGTACCGGAGCAGGCTGGCGGCGGTCTTCGCCTCGAAGACCCCGAGCGAGCCGTCGGCCAGGATGAGCAGCCGCCGGTTCAGGGGATCACCTCGCGCCTTCGATCGCCATCCAGCTGAAATTCAGGCCGGAACCGACGCAGGAAGATTTCCCGCCGCCATCGATTCAATAAGTAAGGAATCATTCCGTCCCCGGGAACCATCCGTGTGTCCCAACCGGGATGACCGTCGCTCTGATCATTCGCACGAGTGGCCGCGGGGCACCGTTCGCCGCGGCCCGGAGGAGCAACGATGCTTGTACCGCGTTTCAGAGTTCGCCGCGCCCGCGGCATCACCCTGGGGGTATCGAGAGCCTTTACCCTGATCGAGCTGCTCGTGGTGATCGCCATCATCGCCATACTGGCGGCGATTCTCTTCCCGGTGTTCGCGCAGGCCCGTGACAAGGCGCGCCAGACGCAGTGCGTGAGCAACGCGAAGCAGCTCGCGATGGCGTTCTACCAGTACGCGCAGGACTACGACGAGCACTTCTGCCCCTCGCGCCTCACCAACACTCCCGGCAAGTGTGACGGAAACCGGGTTGCGGCGTGGAGCATGTTGATCCAGCCGTACGTCAAGAACCTGGGCGTGTTCCAGTGCCCCTCGGATAGCAGCGCGGGCACCGGCACCGCCGCCAACCCGAAGCGGAGCTTCGTGGTCACCGCGGGTAATGCCGCGAAGGCGACCGGATTCCCGGACTGCTCCTATCCGGAAGGGGTGATGGGCCCGAACTGGGGAGCGAGCTTCGCGCAGATCGGCACGCCCGCGGGCATGGTGATCTGCTACGAGCGCTGGCAGGACGGGATCTACGTCCAGAGCACGGGCGCGGTGCACGCCAACCTCACGACGGACTGGTGCACGGACCCGAACGGCCACCAGTACCCGGTGCTCCCCTCCAACTGGTACGGCAACCTGTACGGCAACTGGAACACGGCGCTGACCAATCCCCGCTCCCTCTTCCACCAGAACACCTCCACTCTCATCTATGGGGACGGGCACGCCAAGTCGCTGCGCTACTCCCAGTCCTTCGCCGGAGCGAGCAGCACGAGCTGTGCCGGCACGCTGACCTGGAGCATGTTTGATCGGAACATCGCGCCGTAAGCCGGGGCTCGACTCAACCCACGGCCCGACTCTATCCAGGGTCCGCCTCTATCCAAAGCAGGTCTCAAAGGAGAATCTCCATGGGCACGCTGGTGCATCTCGGCGGAGAGCCGCCAAGAAAGCCAAAAGAAGCGCCGAAGAAGAAGGGAGCTTCCGCCGGTCTCTCCGCCGGAGGCGGGCTCCTCGAGAGCCTCCCGCTCTCTCCCACCACCATCGGCATCGGCCTGGGCGCGCTGGTGCTGGTCGCGGGGGTGCTCTGGTTCGTGATGGGCCGCGGCGGCGGAGAAGCCACGGCGGCGAGCCCCGGCAACCCATCCGCCGCTGCGCCCGCCGCCGTTCCGCCCGGCGCACCTCCGGGCAGCACCACCGCGGCCGCTT
>CAYQDT010000033.1:0-11934 GCA_964416225.1 uncultured bacterium | reverse complement strand
CGAGTACACCTTTCCGTCCGGCATCTGGACATAGGCATTCGCGCTCACGCCGGTGTCGGGGGTGTCCCCGTTCTCGAAGGCGTTGGCGTAGACGAAGGCCTTGAACGAGGAGCCCGGCTGGCGGCGTGCCTGGGTGGCGCAGTTGAACTGGTACTTTTCCCACGGCTGGTTCACCCCGCCGACCATCGCTCGGAGGTAGCCGGTGCGCGGATCCATGCATACCAGGGCCACGTCCGATACCCGGTGGCTGTGCCGGATGCGGTTCAGCTCCTCCGCGCAGACCTTCTCCGCCACCTTCTGCATCTTGTAGTTGAGAGTGGTGATGACGTCCAGCCCGGCCTTGTCGATCATGTCCTGGTCGTACTTGAGCTGGTCCCGGAGCTGGTCCATCACGTAGGCCGCGAAGTATTTGGCGCGGAAGAAGCCGGTGCTTCGCGGCCGCTCCTTCTGGACCTGGACGGGCATTGCGATGAACCGCTCCGCGTCCTCCCGGCTGATGAACTTCAGGTCGGCCATCCGCTCCAGCACCAGGTTGCGGCGCGCCTTCGTGCGGTCGTAGTTGTGGTCCGCCGCGTAGGCCGCGTACGGGGAGAGATAGTTCGGACGCTGGACCAGTCCGGCAATCATCGCGGCCTGCGGCACCGTGAGGTCCTTGGCGTGCTTTCCGAAATAGATCCGGGACGCGGACTCCACCCCATAGGCGCCCGCTCCGAAATAGACCTCGTTCAGGTAGGCCTCCAGGATCTGCTTCTTGGTCCAGTTGCGCTCGATCTGGACCGCCATCATCATCTCTTTGATCTTGCGGGAGATCTTCTTGCGCTTGGTCAGGAACATGTTCCGGGCCAGCTGCTGGGTAATGGTGGAGCCGCCCTGCGCCATTTCCTGGCCGCGGACGTTGGCCCAGACGGAGCGGACCAGTCCGATGTAATCGAGCCCGGTGTGCTCGTAGAAGCGGGCATCCTCGATGGCCACGATCGCCTTCTGCATGTTCGGCGAGATCCGGTCCAGCGTGACCGGCTCCCGGTTCTCCGCGGCAAACCGGGCCAGCAGCACCCCGTCCGACGAATAGATGCGGGTGCCCACCGGCGCCTTATAATGATCGAGGCGCGAGTCCGGGGGGAGGGTCTTGTTCATCTGGTAGTAGACCCCCAGTACCACCCCCATTCCGGCCCCAAGCGCCAGGACGAAGAGAATCTCCATCGCTAGCAGGACCTTTTTCACGCGCCGTTTGACCGAGGGACTGATCATTCCGTGGTTACCTCTGGCCGCGAGCGTGGCTGCCGAGCCGCGCTGCGGTCGGGCGGTGTGCCGCTCCGGCCCCCGCCCCGCGCCTGAGTTTTCAGGCAAATCTCATCTTATCCGGATGTTGGTGCGATGACTCGCCATCACAGTTCGCCTCTGCCCGGCGGAGCCCGCCGGCGGCTTCCCCTCGTTGCGGTGCTCCTCGGCTGCGGCTGCCTGGTGGGCGCCCGGTTTGCCTCCGGACCGCAGCGCTCCGTGCGCCCCATCGGTCCGGGCGTCCGGCTGCTCCAGTGGAGCATGCCCGATGGGCCGCAGCAATTAGCCGCCGTGGAAGCGGATGCAGCAAATCCTTATATCCGCCTCGGTATCTCGATCGGTTCCGGTTCGAGCCTTTCGCTGGTGCCGCTCTCCCGCCAGGCCGAGCAGCTCACCCGAGCCGACCGCTACCCGATCGCCGGCGTCAACGGGGACTACTTCTTCTATCCGGACCGGAGCCAGCCCGGAATTCCCACCAACGCCGCCGTGCTGGACGGAGAGGTGGTCCGCACCCCGTTTTCGCGCTCCTGTCTCCTGCTGCACCCGGACCGCGCTCCGGAGATCCGGATCGTGAAAGCCGCCGGCACGGTGAGCTTGCCGGGCGGCGGATCGGCCCATCTTACGGGCGTCAACCAGCCCCGCGCGGCCGGACAACTGGTGTTATATACCCCGCGCTTCGGATCGACCACCCGAACGCCGCCTATTGGAGCGGAAGCTCTTCTGGAACCCGAGCAGTTTCCGCTTCACTTCGGGCACCCGCAGCGGGTTCGCGTCCGCTCCGTCCAGGCGAATGGCGGCGGCAGCCCCATCCCCGCCGGGCAGTGGATCCTCTCCGGCTCGGGCGCCGCCGCGGCGGCCATCCGGGCGCTCCACCCGGACGACCACCTGGAGCTCCGCATCGATTTCGATCCCGCCGTCGCCCCGGATGACCAGCTCCTCGGCGGCGGCCCGCGCATCGTCCGGGACGGCAGGGTCTCCGTGGAGGCGGAAGGCGGCACCCTCGGTGAAGCGTTCGCGCGGGCGCGACACCCACGTACTGCCGTCGGTTTCAACGGCCGGAAACTGTATCTGCTGGTGGTGGATGGCCGGCAGCCGGGCTATAGCGCGGGGATGACCCTCCCGGAGCTGTCGCAGGCCATGGTAGACCTCGGCTGCACGGATGCGATGAATCTGGACGGCGGCGGTTCGACGACGCTCTGGGCGCGCGGCGCGGTGATCAATCGACCTTCCGACGGGCGGGAGCGGCCCGTGGCGGATGGACTGCTCGTCTTCAGCACGGCTCCCCACGGTGATCCGGCCCGGCTCCTCATCACGCCTCCGGAGATCGCGGCGCTGCCGGGGGCGGTCATCCCGGTGCGCGTAAGCGCGGAAGATGGCTACTTCAATCCGGTGCCGCTTCCGGGCGCGGTGCAGTGGTCGGTACCGGACACGCTCGGCCGGCAGGAAGGTGGAAAGCTGCTCGTCGCCGGCCCGTCCGGTCAGGACGGGGATCGCCCCCGGACGGCGACGGCGCGCGTCGCTTCTGGCGGGGTGTCGGCGGAGCTCGCCGTCACGGTCTACCCGAAGCCGGCGCGGGTCGAGGTTCTACCGGCGGCGCTGCGCCTCGGAACCGAGTCCCAATCTCAATTTCACGTTCGCGCCTATGACGAGCAAGGCCGGCTGCTCGCCCTGCCGCAGCAGCTTCAATGGAGCGCTGAGGGCGGAATCGGCGCGGTCGATGGCATCGGAAACCTGAAGGCGGGAGAGCAGCCGGCTCGGGGAACCGTCACGGCGACCATCAGTGGGGTCGCGGGCTCCGCGCGGGTCGAGGTGTCCCGGGTCGCGTCGCGGCCGCTCGATGACTTCGAGGGAACCCGCACCTGGAAGCTTCGGGTCACGCCGGAAACGGTTTCCGGGTCCGTGAGCGTTGTCGATGGGCCGGCCCACAGCGGTCACCGGGCACTCCAGGTGAGTTATGACTTCGGCACCGGGTCCGGCACCCGTGTCGTGGCGGCCATGACGGAGTTGCCGCTCGGGCGGCCTTTTGCTCTGAAAGCGTGGGTGTACGGTGACGGGCAGGGAGAATGGCTGCGGGCCCGCGTTCGGGACGCCAGAGGGGAAGCGCACGTGCTGGACCTGGCGCGCCACGTGGACTGGAGCAACTCGTGGCGCGAGCTGCGGACCGCGATCTCGGATGACTTCCCCACCCCGCTCACGCTGGAGGCGCTCTACGTAGTGGAGCCGGACAAAAAACGGACGCCAAAGGGCACGCTGCTGATCGACGACGTGGGAGTGGAGCAGTAGAGCTCTCGCAGGTGCCCGCGGCAGCGATGAGAATCGCCGCTGCGGCTCCCCGCCTCGCCATTCTGTGGCGATCATTCTTTCCGGGTCGATCCGTCGTCCGAGGCCCGGTCCAGGTGGAGCGTGAGGCACTTGGCGCTGCCGCCGGCTTTCAGGAACTCGCCGAGCGGCGTAGCGTGCGGGGTCAGGCCTCGCTCCCGCAATTGCTCCTCAAAACGAGGGCAGCCCTCGATGAGGGCCACGCATCCGTTCAGAACCACGGCGTTACAGGCGAAGCGTGCTGCTTCCGCCTCGCTGACCTCGATCCGGTTCGGTATGTTCGCCGCGATCACCCGGCGGGCGTAGCGGTCGAACGCCGGCGGGAAATAGGCCACCGTCTCCGCGTCCAGCGGGCAGAAGCAGGTATCGAGGTGGTAGAAGCGCGGATCGACGAGCTCCAGCGGCAGCACGCGGACGCCCAGCAGGTCGGCCAGCAGCGCGTGGGAGTGTGCGTCCGAGCGAAAGCGGTAACCGGCATACAGCGTGTCGCCGACGAAGAGCGCGTCTCCCTCCCCTTCGAAGAAGCGACCCTCCGGAGGGCGGAGCACGTCGTAGCCGTGTTCCGCAAACCACCGCGCGAAGACCGCCGCTTCCCCCTGGCGCTCCGGGTGGCGGAAGTTGCTGACCACCACCCGGCCCTCCCGCACCAGACCGGCGTTCGCGGTGAACACCAGGTCCGGGAGCCCCTCCACCGGCTCGACGATCTGGACCTCCGCCTCCAGCGGTCCGGCGAGGAGGGCGCGGAGCGCAGACCACTGTGCGGCGGCGCGGGCGGGATCCGTGGCGCGCCCGCGATTCATCCAGGGGTTGATCTCATAAAGCACGCCGTAGTGCTGCGGCGGTGCCATCAGGAGGCGGGGCATGCATCCCCTCCCTGCTCTCCCCGCCCGCTCAGCCCGTTGTCCGCTTCGTCCAGGAGCGCGTCCAGGAAATGGAGCAGCTCCCGGAAGAACGGCTCGACGTCCGTTACCACACCCACCGCGTGGAAGCTGCCGCGATCGGCTAGCTTGGTGACCACGCTCGGGTTGATGTCCACACACGCGATGCGGCAGGAGGCCGGCAAAAGATTACCGGTCGCGATGCTGTGCAGCATTGTCGCGACCATCAGCGCGAAGCCGGTGTCGGTGGTGAGTGCCGCCATCCGGCGCTGCGCCTGAACCACGTCCGTCATGACGTCCGGAAGCGGGCCGTCGTCGCGAATGCTTCCGGCGAGCACGTACTCGACGCCGTGTCGGACGCAGGCGCGCATGATGCCGGACGGGATGAGACCGGCTTCCACCGCCGGACGGATCCCGCCGACGCCCCGGATCCGGTTGATACAGTGCAGGTGGTGCTCGTGGCCGAAACGGACGGGGATCCCCTGATCGACGTCGACCCCGAGGGCGGTCCCGTAGAGCGCCAGCTCCAGATCATGGACCGCCAGTGCGTTCCCGGCGAAGAGGAGATCCACCAGGCCCCGCTCGATCATGCGCACCACGTGCGCGGACGCCCCGGTATGGACGACCGCCGGGCCCGCGACCAGCAGCACTTTCCGGCCCTCGATTTTTGTCCGGTAGATCGTCTCCGCGATGGCACGGATCGCCGCCGACTTCGGCTTTTCCACGGAGACGTCGCTGGACATGAACTCGAAGGTGTCGACCGAGCGCACGTCGCGCTCCAGCGGCTCAATCCGCAGTGCGCGATGGCCGACCACTACCGGATCGCCCCGTTTGACCTCCGCGAAGCGGACGGCCCGCGCGGTTCCCCGCTTCGCGTCGACCACGATTCCGCAGTCCATGCGCGCCGGCTCGACCGGCAGCCATCGGCCGCCGACGCGGACTTCCGTGGGGAGATTGCTTGTCACGTGGAACGCAGCCGGAAAGACGCCGTCCGCCGGCGCCGGCTCCAGGCGCGCATCTTCCAGGTGCACCAATACCGCGCCGTGCTCCTGGATCCGTCGCAGGATCTCATCCAGCTGCGCCTGCTCCACCGCATCCACGCGGATGCGGGCATAGCTGGAGTCCTCCCGCCGCTTTCCAACGCGCAGCTCCTCGAGCTCGAACCGGCCGCCGTTCGCGGCAATCTCGTCGAGCACCTTCGGCAGCAGCAGCGAGTCCACGATATGGCCGCGCATTTCCACGGATTCCGCCGCCATACAGCACCTCCTGACTCATTCTTTGCCGCATTTCCGGGCGGTGCCAAGCGCGGCGCGGGAAGGAGTTCACCCGCGGAGCGCGAACGAGGTCCCGCGGGATTCACCTGCCTCGAACTGCCTGGAGAGAACCGGATGGAGTCACTGGATGCCGTCTACCGCCGCGTCCGGCCCGGCCGTAAGATCGAAGGGATCGCGGCGGCCCTGCTGCCGTTCCGCCGGGACGGCTCGATGGCCGAAGAGGAGTTTCAGCGCCACCTCCGTGCGACGCAGGCGGCCGGTCTGACGAACGCCGTGAACATGGACACCGGCTATGCGAACCTGCTGACGGATCCGGAGAAGGAGCGGGTGCTGCACCTCACGCGGGAGGCGCTGGGCCCCGGCGTCCCGTTCGTCGCCGGCGCGTTCATCGAAGGCCGGGACGGCGACGTGGCCGCTCTCTACCGGCGGGAGATGGACCGGATCGCGGCATTCGGCGGCACGCCGATCCTCTTCCAGACTTCCCGGCTGCACGGGCTGCCTCCCGCCGAAAAAGCGGCCGTTTATGCTCGGATCTGCCGCGGCCGGGAGCGGGTCATCGGATTCGAGCTGGGAAAGGTGTTCGCGCCGAACGGTGAGATCTGGGACGAGGAGACCTTTCGGCGGATGCTGGAGATCCCGGAACTGGTCGGCGCCAAGCACTCGTCGCTGAGCAAGGTCATCGAGCTGCGCCGCCTCGAGCTGCGCGACCGGCACCGCCCGGAGTTCCGGGTGTACACCGGCAACGACCTCGGGATTGACATGGTCGAATTCGGCAGCGATTACCTGCTCGGGCTTGCGACCTTCTGCCCCGAAAAGTTCGCCGAGCGAGACCGGCTCTGGGCGGCCGGTGACCCAGCGTACCTGGAGCTCGCGGAGGCGCTGCAGTTTCTGGGAAACGTGGCCTTCCGACCGCCGGTTCCCGCATACAAGCATTCCGCGGCGCACTTCCTGCAGATGCAGGGCCGTATCGGGACCTCGCGCACCCACCCGGGGAGCCCGACGCGGCCGGACTGGGAGCCGGAGATCCTGCGGAGCTGCCTCGAGCGGCTTGGGCTCCGCTGCGCGGCGTAGGCCGTATGGCGTACCCGAAGCACCCGAAGCAGGGGCCGCGTCCGGTCCGCACCGGATGGAGCCCCCGCCCTCTTCAACCGTGAGCGGCGGCCCCGCGGTCAGGCGGCAAGCGCCAGTGCGTGCGGCTCCTCCTCCGCGGGCCGATCCAGCAGCGGGATCGGGAGCTGGATCGCCTCGCCCTCCGGCTGCTGCACCTGGAGGCGCTCCGCGAGCCAGTCGGCGAAGATTTGGGCCTCGCGCCATTTTCCGATCCCTTCGGCGCGATTCTTCCCGGTCAGTGCAAGCACCTCACACTGGTGCATCCCGCGCCGGTCCCGCAGGCGATCGAACTCGTCGTAAAGCGCCGTGAGCCGCTCAGCCGAGCCCCGGGCCGCGGCGATATCCTTGAAGCGCAGCACGCCGGCCAGCATCCGGGCGTACCGGTTCTGCGGACCGGTGGAGGTATATAGGTCCGCGTACCCCGGCGTGTGGCCGCGGTCGATCAAGGCGTTGGCCACGTAGCTGGGGTCGGATTGAAGCAGCTCCGCGATCGATTCCACCCGGAGCCCCTTCTCGTACATCCCCACGGCCAGGTCCTTTTTTGTCATCCGGTTCATATTCCTCATCCCCTGTTCCAGTTGCCGTCATCCCGCTCTGATTGCACTAATTTTACCAAAAAAGTGTTTGCACTTCAAGCGAGAGATCGGGTATAGGCGTGGGTTCGGGAAGGCGGCCGCCCGGCGCCGCCGGAGGGCAAGAGCGTGGTTGAAGCGATCCTGATCTACATCACGGCGGGCTCGGCGGCGGAAGCCGACCGCCTGGCGGAGGCGCTGCTGTCGGACCGCCTGGCCGCCTGTGTGAACCAGGTTCCGGGGGTGAAGTCGGCGTACTGGTGGCGCGGGGAGCGCGAAGCCAGTGAGGAGGTGCTGCTCCTGGTCAAGAGCCGGCGGGAGCTGTGGCCGGAGGTGCTGGCGGCACTCCGCGCGAGGCACAGCTACGAGGTGTTTGAAGCGATCGCGGTCCCGATTGTCGAGGGCAATCCGGAGTATCTCGCCTGGATCGCCGAGAGTACCCGATCGCCCTCCGGGTGATAAGCGCGGAAAGAGCGGGCTACTCGCCGCGAGTGCCGGTGGGAGGGCTCCAGCCGGCCAGGATTTCCGGGGCGCCGCTTGCCGGCTCGCCCCGAAGGCCGACGCCGGTTCGCCGGCGGAACTTGTCGTTGTACATTCGCTCGTCCGCCACGGCCAGCAGCGACCGGACCTCGGTCCCGTCGGCGGGCGCGAAGGCGGTTCCGATGCTCACCCCCACCGGCGCGGACATCCAGTGGCGAGAGCGGTCCAGCAGCGCGTCGCGCACCCGGTGGGTGAACGCTTCCACAGCCGCCGGCTGCGCGTTCTGGAGCACCACCACAAACTCGTCACCCGCGTATCGGCATGGGAGATCGAACTCGTCGCAGAGGCGGCGCAAGATCTCGCCGAACTCCCGCAGCACTTCGTCGCCGCGAAGGTGGCCGAGCACGTCATTCACCATCTTGAATCCGTCGAGGTCCAGCATCAGCACCGCAAGCTGTGGGAGGCCGCCCTCCGGTTGCGCTTCCAGCCCGGCGCAGAGCGTCTCCATGCGGTGGATGAGGCTCCGGCTGTTCGGCAGGCCGGTCAGCGGATCCGTGAGGGACAGCTCCCGTGTCTGCTCGTACCGCCGGGCACTCGCAATACCGGCCGCCGCGTGCTCGGCCATCACGTTCAGCACGCCCAGGTGGTGCTCGTGGAGGACCATGTATCCGGTGGTGTAGAGCGTGAGGACGCCGATCGTCTCCCCGCCCTGGACCAGCGGGACGGCTGCCGCCGCCGACAGCTCCATCACTTCGCTCGGGTTGAACCGCCGGGCGATGTCGAGCGAGGCCTGCGCATTGATCTGCGGCTGGAGCGTCTCCGCCACCCAGCCGGACACGCCCTCACCCCGGTTGATCGTCAGGCCGGCGAGCTTGTCCGCGTACATCCCGCTGATCGCCTCAGCGTGAAGATCGCCGCCGTTGTCCTGGCAGAGGTAGACGATGGCGGTGTCCACCGGGAGCAGCTTGAGCGCGCGGTCGATCACCACGTCCAGGACCTCCAGCACGGTGGACGTCTCGGCGAGGCCCTGTGCGAGCTCGCACGCCGCCGACATCTCCGCCGCGGCCTGGCTGATCATGGCAAACGCGGAGTTCGCATCCGCGGATGACGGGCCATCTTCCCCCGCGTCGTGATCGGAGGTGCGCGACTCCATCTCCTCCACCCGCACCCGCACCTCGGGCAGGATCTCGGTGAATCGGGCCACCAGGTGCGGGTCGAACTGCTTGCCGGCTCCCTCCCGCAGGACGTTCAGCGCTTCCTTGGGCTCCAGCGCGCGGCGGTACGGACGGTCGGACGTGAGGGCGTCGAACACGTCGGCAATCGCCATGATCCGGCCGCCGACGGGAATATCCTCGGCGCGCAGCCCTTTGGGGTAGCCCAGCCCGTCCCAGCGCTCGTGGTGGGTCTCCACGATCGGGATCACGGGGTACGGGAACCGCACCGGCGCCAGGATCTCTACCCCGATGGTGACGTGCGCCTGCATCCGCCGGTATTCCTCGGGCGTGAGCTTGCCCGGCTTGCCGAGGATCCGCTCCGGAATTCCGAGCTTCCCGATATCGTGGATCAGCGCGCCGGTGCGGACCGCTTCCAGGTCCGGACCGGAGAGTCCGATCGCCTCCCCCAGCGCGACCGCGTACATCTGGACGCGATTGATGTGCGAACGCGTATAGCGGTCTTTTGCGTCGATCGCCGTGGCCAAGGAGGCGATGATTGAGGAGTTCAGCTCGTTCAGTTCCTCCACGTGCCGCTTATCGTGCTCGATCTTCGCGACGTAGAGGTCTTGCTTTTCCGCCTCGATCCGGTAGAACTTGTAAATCCAGTAGAGCGGGCTGAGGATGATCAGCGCGAAGATGCCGAAGCCGGGGATTCGGTAGAAGACGAAGATGGCCACCGCAATGGAGGCCGTGGTGAGATAGCTGGAAATCGTCCAGAAAAAATTATCTCGCCAGATCTTGAAGAGATTCTGGGAGCGCTGGAGCGCGAGCGCGACAGAGACGCCGAGGGTGTTGACCAGGAAGTGAACGCCCTGGAAGGCCATCGCGCCGGCGGCCTGTGCCGGAATCTCGGGCGGGACCGGGCGGGTTCCCCAGTGGGACGCCGCCCACGCGTACATGGCGTCGTAGCTCCAGTAGTACACGATGGCCGAGATGCCCGCGGCCAGCGTGCAGATGGAGACATTGAAGACGGGGCGATAGGCCGCCTTATCCCAGACGAAGTTCGGGCGCCACCGTCCGGGCACGGGCCGGGCGAAGGTGCCGACCAGGGCGCCGAAGAAGGCACAGAGCACCGCGGTCAGCGGTCCGTCCAGCAGCATCGCCAGGCAGACGGGCGCCGACGTGAGGGTCATCACGCCCCCGTGCAGCAGCGAGACCTTCCAGGTGCTGAACAGGATGCTGCAGAGGATCAGCGTGAGGCTGAGGCCCGGCCGCCCGGAATGCGCATGCGGCACGAAGAAGGTGACCGCAAGCGTGGAGACACCCGCCAGGATAACCGCGACAATATAGGATTGGAGCAGCCTCGGCAGGCTCCGAAAGTTCATCTAGAGGTGGCCTCTGCACGCTGGATGTGCCGGCATCGCCGGCGCTCTCCTATAACCATGTCGGGCGACGGGGCCCTGATCCCAAGCTGCGGTGCCCGCGTGCTACATCGAAACGATGAGTGAGGGGTCATCCGATTGGCTGGTTGCTGAGTCGTTCAGATCCCCGTCACCACGGTTTTGTTCCCGTCGCGCCTCGGGGACGGCGCATTTCCGATCCGGAGTATCTATGTCCGAGCCGACTGCCCGCGCTGAAACGCTGCAACGTATGCGTGATGAACTGTTCCGAAATCTTGAGGAGGCCGATCTGGAGTTCTCGCGGGTGCGCATCCGCGTCGAGCGCATGGAAAGCGACATGCGGCTCGGCGCGCCGGAGCCTCCGGAATACAGCCCCACGAAAGGCACGCTGCTCCCCCACGCCGAATCGCGCGTCCTGGACCTGTTCCGCGAACTCCTGAAGCTCGAAGATAAGATCCGCTCCACACGGTGACTTGGAAGCGGGCGCCGGTGCCACGCCGCAGCTCCCATGCAACTGCGCTTACACTTCCACTACTCATCGGCGCAAGCACGGCCTGACTTTAGTACTGTTTCCGAGATGGGGCTGTGACAGGAGCGGGACCGGACCTCGGGCCTCCCCAAGCGCGGTGGAAAGTGGAGGGCGCGCTGCTCCGGATCACCCCCCCGCGCGGAATGCAGGCCTCGCGCACCGTGCGGACGCGCCCGGTTCGTGCCGGCCGGCCGGGGTGCGCCGCGCCGAGTGCACCGTGGACTCAGCGGCGGCGCCAGCCCCAGTCATCGATGCGCCTTGCGATCGAATGGGCCTCGATCCAGGCCGTGAGCGAGTGCCGCTCCGCCCAGAAATGAATCGCGATGAGCACCAGGCCGCCGAGCACCTGGCCGGCGAGCGGCAGCCGGGATGCCGCCGCGCACCCCACGGCGGCTCCAAGCGCGTTGGAGCCCGTATCTCCCAGCATCCACTCCCGCCTCCCCTCCCTCCGCGCATACGGGAGAGAATATCCGAGGCAGAGTCCGATCACCGGGGAGCCCAGCAGTGCCGCGGGGGAGCCCAGCAGCCAGAGTGCTTTGAGCGCGCGCAGCGGGCGCAGGTCGAGCAGGTTGAACAGGTTGGCACCCAGCGCGATCAGGAGTGCGGCCGGTAGCGCCGTCCAGCCCCTCTTCATCCAGAGCCCAAGGGCGAGCGCGACGGCCGCGCCGCCAATCGCTTTTACGAGGCCGCTGGTCACCACCCCTCTCCGGAGCGCGCCGAGGTGGCCGCGAAACCCCTTGAACTGCGTCGCTCCCCAGCGATCGTCGAGGAACCCGAGTGCGGCGAACGCGCAGAGAGCCACGAGGACCGGCAGATCCCGCCTCTCGAGGAGCAGCAGGGGGAGCGCGGCCAGCACGAACCCCAGGCCCGCGCCGGTGAGGATCGGGTCGCCGGAGTAGTTGACGCGCTGAAGCCCCAGCAGGCGAAGCAGGGGGGGAAG
>CAYQDT010000032.1:0-12069 GCA_964416225.1 uncultured bacterium | reverse complement strand
AGCGACGAAAAGGGGTCCTGGAACACCATCGCGATCCGGCCGCCGCGGATCTGCCGCATCTGCGGCTCCGGAATCCGCAGCTGGTCCTGCCCGTCGAAGAGGACCGCACCGCGAACATGCGCGGGCGGCTCCGGAAGCAGCCGCATCGTGGCGAGTGCGGTGACCGATTTCCCGCACCCCGACTCTCCCACCACGGCCAGCACTTCGCCGGGGAGCAGGTCGAACGAGACCCCGTCGACGGCACGGGCGCGACGGCGGCCCACGTCGAATTCCACCTGGAGGTCCCGCACGGAAAGCACCGGTTCCGTCATCCGCTCCCGTCCTGTCTCGCGGCGCCTCGACCGGCGCTACTGCCGGGGCCCGGGCTCCGCGGCGCGCTTCTGCCAGGCCGCCGCAACTCCATACGAGCCGCCGATCACGAATCCAATCATCCCATAAGTCGGGATCTCAAGGCCCATGAATCGTTTGAGGACTCCCAGGACCACGCCCAGCACCACGGCCATCCCGAGGCCCACGACCAGCCACCGCCACACTCCACCCGGCTCGGCGGGCACCGCGGGGACGCCACTGTCGCCCGGAGCGGCGACCGGCGGCAGCGGCCAGCCGGCTCGGGCCGGCGCGGCGGGTGGTTCGGACCGCCAGCGCTCCAGCCGGCGCCGAAGCTTCTCGAGGCGGCCCCGGGCCTCCTTCCGGCTCCGGACGGCGGTGGCCATGAGGTTCAGAACCCCCGAGAGCTGCGCCCGCTCGTCACTCCACCGCACCACCACCCGGCTGACGGTAAACGGAGCTGCTCCGTTGCGCGGAGCGATCTCCAGAGCGGTCACCTGGTCCGGCCGGAGTGAGAATTGGGTCTGGTCGCCGTAGTAGGCCAGAGCAGATAGCCGATATCCCAGTGGAGATCTCCGTGGTAGCTCTGGAGCGTCTCTCCGGGTGAGATCCCGGCGAAGATCCCCCGTTCGAGCGTCTCGCGCGCCAGCCCCTGAGCGAGCAGCTTCCGCGTTACGTCTTCCCGCAGCTTCCGGCCGTTGAGCTGCGAGAGCGGGGTGGAGCAGAGGGTCATCCCGCCCAGACCGAGGACGAATCCGCCGAGACCGGGAATGCAGGCGACTGACGGCCAGACGGGGCTCAGGAGGATGGCCAGCACGATGCCTGCCAGCATCGGGACGATCAGAACCGTGAGCAGCAGGGCGGCGGCTGAAAGGGCCATGCGCTGGCGCCGGAAGGGCGTGTCGACTCGCTGGGCGGCTCCCTGCATCCGCGCCAGCCGCCGGTTCCGGCACTCCGCGCAGCAGCTGCCGCCCTGGAACTGGACCAGGCAGTTACCGCAGAACGGCCGCGCGCAGTCTGAGCAGGCGGCCGTGGTCGGCTGCCGGGGGTGAGCGGCGCAGAATGCCATGGGGGGCCGCCTGGAAGACAGCGGTGGGAGCGGCTTCCGGCTTTGTACGGCAGCGGGCGGCGCGGCAGGGCTGAGGATGGATGGCGGAGTGAAACGAAGAACCACCACCTCTGCCTGAAAGGAGTTAATGGCGGCCCATGCCGAAGGTTGGAGCGCGCCCGAAAGGGGTGAGTCGGACGCACGGCTGGAGTGAACCCCGCAAGGAAGGCACCGGGGCCGCGCCGGCTCCGGGAAAACGGTGGGTGCCCGAAGAAAGGAAACGGATGCACGCTCCCAAACGGGGTTCCGCCGCCTCGCCCGGCCATGCGTGGCGGGTGGTGGGTATGCTCTGGCTGATCTGCTTCTTCAACTATGCGGACCGCCAGGCGATCTTCGCCATCTTTCCGGTGCTCAAGCAGCAGTTTGGGTTCACCACTGAGCAGTTGGGGCTGATCGGCGCCGCGTTCACGCTGGTCTACGCGCTCACCGCACCCGCCGCGGGCAGTGTCGGCGACCGCTTCTCGCGCCGGATCCTGGTGCTGGGCGGGCTGGGAATCTGGAGCGCCGTCACCGGATGCACGGCCCTTTGCTCACGGGTGTGGCAGTTCATCGTGGTGCGCGGCGCGGAGGCGCTCGGGGAAACCTTCTATTTTCCGGCCTCCATGTCGCTGATCAGCGATTATCACGGCCGCGCGACGCGGTCTCGCGCGTTGAGCCTGCACCAGACCAGCGTCTATGCCGGAACCATCGGCGGCGGAACCGTGGCCGGCTGGCTCGCGCAGCGGTGGGGCTGGCGCTCGCCGTTCCTGCTCCTGGCGGCTGCCGGCCTCCTGCTGGCGGCGATCCTTGCCTTTCGCCTGCGGGAACTGCCGCGGGGGGCCGCGGATCCCGAGGCGCATTCGGAGCCGGTCGAGCGGCCGGGCCTCGGCGCCGGGCTCCGGGAGTGCGCGCGCGTACCGACCGCGCTGCTGCTCGCCGCCGGATTCTTCGGCGCCAACCTGGTAGCACTGGTGTTCCTGAGCTGGATGCCGACCTTCCTCAAGGAGAAGTTCGGGCTGGACCTCGCGGCCGCGGCGTTCGGAGGCACGGTGTTCATCCAGGTGGCGAGCATGGTCGGGGCCGCCCTCGGAGGCGCCGCAGCGGACCGCTGGCGCGCGCGGTGGAGCGGCGGGCGGATCGCGGTCCAGGCCCTCGGCGCCCTGGCCGGCGCTCCCTGCATCTTCTTCTGCGGCTGGACGCGCAGTCTCGGGAGCCTCGCCGTCGCGATGACGCTCTTCGGGCTGTTCAAGGGCGTCTACGACTCCAACATCTGGGCCGCCCTGTTCGACGTAGTTCCGGTCTCGCGCCGCGGTACGGTGGTTGGCTGGATGAATATGGTCGGCTGGCTGGGCGGCGCCCTCGGCGTCTTCGGCGTGGGCGCCGCCGTGCAGCGTGGCGTCTCGATGAGCGCCGCGATCGCGTCGACCGCGACGCTTTACCTGGGCGTGAGCGCGCTGCTGCTGGCGGCGGCCATCTTCTTCGCCCCCGCGGACGTGAAGCGGCTGCAGGCGTGACCGGCGCCGGGACGGCTCAGCGCCCGATGAAATGGCCGCCCACGGCGGCCAGCACCAGGAGGAGCAGTGCAAGGCCGGCGGTGACGGGCCGCGGCATCCCGATCAGAGTGGCGCCGGCGAGCCGGGCCTCCGCCGCCTGGATGCGCGCCGCCAGCTCCCGCACGGCTCCCTGCTGCTCCGCCTGCCAGCGGTCCAGCGCGCTGGTGTGGGCTTCGGCGTTCTGCGTCACCTCGCTCCGGAGGCGATCGACCTCCGACTGCAGCGCCTCGGATGCCTGATGCGCGGCCTCGGCGCGGCGCGTCGCTTCGTCCAGCCGCTCCGCGAGGCCGGCAACGCACGACTCGACCTGTCCCTCGATCGCCGCCTGGCCGTCACCCAACAGGGCCAGCTCCGTGCGGCACGCCTGGAGGTCCCCCTCCAGGGCTTCGAACCGCTCGTCCGTCTCCCCCAGCGCATGTTGCCACGGAAGCGCCCCCGTCAGCGGATCCACGGCATTCTGCTGCATGATCCGCTTATGCGAGATCGTCTGCTCCGTCGCGGCAATGAAATGGCGCTGCGCGATCTGCTTCTCGTCATCCGCGCCTGCTTCCGCGGCGGCCATCTGCGCGGCCTTGAGGACGGCGTTCTTGATGTCGCCGCCGGCGACCTCGAAGCGCCGCGCCAGGTCGAGGAAGTCTACATCCTTGGCCAGCGGGGTTTTTTGTGGGTGGATCTGCACCTGCCAGATCCGCTCCCGCTCCTCCACGTTGGGGATCCGGAAGAGGATGTGGGTCCGAATGCGCCGCTCAAAGGCAGGATCGAAGTTCGAAGCGAGGTTGGTGGCAAAGATCACCACGCCGTCGTAATCCTCGAGCTCCTTGAGCAGGATGTTGACGGCCTGATTGGCCTCCCGCTCGTACCCTACCTGGATGTTGCTGAAGCGCCGCGCCGCGATGCTGTCCGCTTCGTCGAAGAAGAGGACGGCCTCCTGCGCCCGCGCGTCGCGGAAGACGCTGCGAATGTTCTTACCGGTCTCTCCAGCCCAGCAGCTTTCGAGCTCCGAGTACCGGACCCGCAGGAGCTTCCGTCCGAGGGTGTAGGCCACTGCCTCGGCGCAGATCGTCTTTCCCGTTCCGGGCGGCCCCGCGAAGTTGAAAGCCAGCCCCAGGCCCGTGGGATGCCGCTCTCCCAGGCCCCAGCGGGCGAAGATGAGCTGGTGCTTTTCGATCTGGGTCAGCGCTTCATACAACTGCTGGCGCGTCTCGTCCGGGAGCACCACGTCGTTGAATCCCCGCCGCGGGACGATCAGCTCGACCAGGCTGTTCGCCTTTTTCTCAATTCCCAATAGCTCACGCCACATATTGATCAATCCTTGCTGATCCCGGCAAGCCGAGCGAGCGGGCCCGTCACTCGCCCGCTCGCCGCGCTACCCGGTCACACCGGCACTCTCTGGTGCGTTGCCGTATTCACTCGTTATTGAAACAGTACTTGAAGGCGCGCCGGCGTGCGCGTCAGCGCGGAGGGACCCGGGCGAGCTCCCGAACGGCGTCGATTGCAGCGCGGACTTCCGCCTCCGTATTGAAATAACCGGGGCTCAGGCGAATGGTTCCGGCGGGCAGGGTGCCGAGAGATCGGTGGGCCCACGGCGCGCAGTGGAGGCCGGGCCGGCACTGGAGGTCAAAGCTCTCATCCAGCACCGCGGCGGCATCCGAAGGCTCCCACCCGTCGATGCTGAGGGAGAGTACGGCGACCCGCTCCGGCCCGGGAGGCGGTCCGTAGAGGGTGACCCCCGGCGTGCTGCGCAGTCCCTCCCAGAGTTCCGTGAGGAGATCGATCTCCCGGTCGTGAATGCGGGCGATACCGGTCCGCTCGATCCATGCCAGGGCCGCGTCGAGGCCCGCCAGCCCGGAGCTATTCAGGGTGCCGCTCTCCAGCCGGTCCGGAAGGTGCTCCGGCTGTTCGTCCTGCTCGGAAAAGCTTCCCGTGCCACCCTGCCGGAGCGGCGCCACGTCCACCCCTTCGCCAACAAACAGCGCGCCCGTTCCCGGCGGGCCCATCAGCCCCTTGTGCCCCGGCATGGCAGCGAGGTCGATCTGCATGGCGCGGACGTCGACGGGAACCGTTCCGGCCGTCTGGGCCAGGTCCACGAGCAGCTGCGCCCCGGCCCGCCGGCACGCCGCTCCCACTTCCGCCACGGGGAGCACCTCGCCCGTGACGTTGCTGGCGTGGGTCATCGCGGCGAGGCGAGCGCCGGCACGCACCTGCTCCAGGAACGCGGGCGGGTCAAAACGGCCACCCGGGCATGGGACGCGTATGACCTCGACCCCGAGCCGCTCCAGCCGCCGGAGCGGGCGTGCAACGGAGTTGTGCTCCAGGGCGGTGGTCACCACCCGGTCGCCTGGCCGTAGAATCCCGTGGAGGGCGACATTCAGCGCCTCCGTTCCGTTGGTGGTCCAGACTACCTGCTCCGGCCGCGCAGCGTTCAGCAGGCGGGCCAGCCGCGCCCGGGCCCGAGCCACGACGCGATCCGCTTCCACCGCCATCCGGTGCCCGGAGCGGCCGGGGTTGGCGCCGACGCTGCGCAGGAAGTGGTCGGCGGCGGCGTAGACCGCATCCGGCTTGGGGAACGAGGTGGCCGCGTTATCAAAGTACATGCAGGTTTACCCGAGAGCGCGCCGGGTAGCGAGAGGGCCCTCAGCCGTCCTCAGCCGCCCTCCTGGAAACCGGATGCGCCGAGCGCGTACCGCTCCGACCGCGTCCGGCTGCGTCGCTACCATCTTACCATCGCGGCGGGCGTCCGTTCGCGATAGGATGCGGAGGGAGCCGGCGGAAGGGCACCGGGGTGCCATGCCGGTGGGGCCGGCGGTGGTTCGAGGGAGTTGATATGAGCCAGCAGAGCGAAGGTCGGAACGGCGCCGTGCTTCCCTCGGCCTGCCCCAATGTCTACGGCCCGCTGCGCCGGAAGGAAGGCGCCCGCGCGGTATTCCTGGATCGGGACGGCGTGCTCATCGAAGACACCGGCTACCCGAGCGATCCGACGGCCATCGCCCTCTTGCCGGGGGTCGGAGAGGCGCTGTACCGCCTTCAAAGCGCCGGATGGCGACTCGTGGTGGTGAGCAATCAGTCGGGAGTGGCGCGGGGGAAGTTCGATCTGATCCGCCTGGATCAGATCCACGCGCGCCTCTGCAGCCTGCTGGCGGCGAGCGGCGTGGAGCTGGACGCGCTCTACTTCTGCCCCCACCATCCCGCGGGCTCCCAGGCGCCCTTCAATACCGGCTGCGACCACCGCAAGCCATCGCCCGGGATGCTCTATTCCGCGGCGCAGCGGCTGGGCCTGCTGCTGGACGCGTGCTGGATGGTCGGCGATAAGGAGAGCGACGTCCAGGCGGCCCGCGCGGCGGGGGTGCGCGCGATCCGTCTGGACGCGGACGGCTCCCGGGAGGCAACCGGTGCCGCTGCCCTGGCGCGGGACCTGCCGGAAGCAGCCGGCATCATTCTCGCCGGGGAGCCCGGGCGCGGGGCGGCAGACAGCGGTGCCGGCTAACGCGGGGTAATCGGGAGGATCCGCTCCTGCCGGACGCCCCGGCAGTCCATCTCGAAGGCGAGCTCGTCGATGGGCGGGCGCGAGGGGTACCAGCGGAGGCCGGCGAGCGCCGCGGGTCCGATCACCTCCAGCACCGTCTCGCTCACACTGTCCAGGCTCTCCGCCGTATAAAGATCCGTGGTGGTGACCGCCGCCCAGCCGACGCCCAGGGCCTCCAGTCGCCGCTGAAGCGCCTTCAGGACGTATCCTGCCTTTTCCCGCATCGCCGCGGGCGAGGTCTCACCGGGACGGATGACCGCCGCGTCCAGGAGCGGCCCGCCCCGCAGCTCCCCGGCACCCGCCACCACGAAGGTCCGCCCGGCATCGGGCGCGGGAACGGTATAGGCGAATCCGAAGAGCGCTTCTTCGACCGGGACGGCATGGGTCGGCGCCACGTTCGTTCGCGCCACCGGGTTGGCCCCGTCCACCAGCAGGCTCCATTCCCGCAGGAGCTCGCAATACCCGGCGTTGAAGCGGACAAAGCCGCTCCGTGTGAACGGCGCCGGAGACCGGAGCTCGACGGCGCAGAGGGCGGCGCGGGGGCGTCCCGCCGCGCGCAGGTGGGCGTCCAGCAGCTCGAACCCGTGCCGGTAGGGGACGGGATGCTGAAGCGTAACGTGAATGATCTCGAACCCGTCCGCGGCGATCACGCCGCTGGAGTACGGGTCGATACCAGGAATGAAGGCGAATCCGCCGGCGGGGTTTGGGATGAGCATGCGAATGGGGGTCGTTGAGCGATGGAGAGTTCCCGGGAGAGGCCGCCTTCACCTTCCAGCCACCTTTCCCGGTCTCGATCGCTCGACAACCCCCGCTTTCGCCTGCCCGGCCGGTTGACGCGGGGCGGCTGTTAACTAGACGATCTTGCCCGTCTTGTCATCCACGTGGTCGCCCGTCACGGCGTCCGCGACCTTCTCCGTGACGCCGCGGGTATCCGGCGTGCCGTCGATGGCCCGTCCGCCCGTCTGCACGCCCGGGACGTCGTTGCCCAGGCCGGATTCGAAGCTGCGGTCGCTCGCGAGGCCGCGCGTCGTGGGCTCCTCGATCGTGTCGCTCGTGTAAGCCGTGCGGAGGCCCGCGTCGGACGTGCCCTCGCCCATGTTCACGTCGCCGGGGCGGGTGCCGTAGCCCATCCGGTCCATCGTGTTATGCACGTCGGTGCCGATCGCACCCGCCGAAGCGCCGTACTGGCCGCTGGTGTAGGTGGTGTCGGTCGTGCCGGTGGTGCCCGGGGTGTAGGCGGAGCGGGCGGCGTAGTCGTCGGCGTCGATATCGGTGTGGTGGTCGCCGATTCCCGTGAGGGTATCGTCGTCATCCATCTTGTCCACGGCCGCCACGGCCGCGCCGCTTGCCGCCGCGCCGGCCACGCCGCCGATCACGGCCCCGATCACCGCTCCCACCGGGCCCGTTGCGGCACCCGCAGCCGCGCCGACAACCGCGCCGCCGATCCCGCCGATCGCGGCACCCTTCTGGGGGTCGTTCTGCGGGTTGTTGTCAATTCCATGCTGGACGTGATCACCATGTACGTCCCGGTCATGCACGCGTTCTTCCATATTGATCGCCTCCCTGCGCTTCGCGCCATCTAACAGCCTATTAAGCCCATCCGCGCCCGCTCCTAAACCCAGTCGCCAGGTGAGATGGACGGCGAGGGCTCCTCTAAACCCCGGTTTGGAAAGCACGCGCTCCCGGGAAAGGTCCCGGGTCGACGGCCGACGCCGGGGGCGGGCCAACCGTGAGACGGTTGTGGTCCCGTTCTCCATCCGTCGACCTCCAGTTGCCGACCTCAAACCGGATCCGAGGCCCGGGTCGAGAGGAGAAATCCATGTCAGAAGCGATCACCGCCATCGAGCGGCAGGAATGGCCGGATGCCGTGGACGAGACACTCAGCGGCGCTATCCAGGGAGCGATGGATGCCGGAGGACCCGCCGCGAAGAGCGTGAAGAACATGCTCCATGGCACGTGGCTCGGGCACCCGCTGCACCCCGCGATCACGGACCTACCGGTCGGTGCGTGGACCACCGCGCTGGCGCTGGATGCCATCGCCACCATCCGGGGAACGGAGGAGCTGGCTCCCGGCGCCGAGACGGCCATCGGTATCGGCCTCGTCGGCGCGGTGGGTGCGGCGGCCAGCGGGCTGGCGGACTGGAGCGACACGCAGGACTCGGCCCGAAAGGTGGGCGTGGTGCACGCCGTGCTGAACGTCGGCGCGACCGCACTCTACGCCGCGTCATGGCTGCTTCGCAAGCAGGGCCACCAGGGCGCTGGGCGCGGCGTCGGGCTGTTGGGGTTCGGCGTGCTCATGGCCTCCACCTGGCTGGGCGGTCACCTGGTGTACACGGAGCGGATCGGCGTGGACCACGCCCGCGAGGAAGAGGCGCCGGCGGAGTGGACGCCCGTGCTGGCGGAGGCGGAGCTCCAGCCGAACACGCTCACCCGGGTGCAGGCGGGCGCCGCTTCGGTGCTGCTGGTCCGGGAAGGAGAGCGCGTCCGGGCGCTTGGAGAGCGCTGCTCCCACCTGGGCGGACCGCTCTCCGAAGGTAAGCTGCAAGACGGCGGAGTGGTCTGTCCCTGGCATGGTTCCCGCTTCTGCCTGGCGGACGGGCGTGTGCTGGACGGCCCGGCAACCATAGCGCAGCCGCTCTATGAGACGCGGGTGCGGGACGGCCAGATTGAGGTGCGGCCGATTCGCTGATGCCTGGCGAAGCGGTGATTGCCGCGGTGTCGAGGAGGCGATCCGATGTCCGGCGCCGCTACGCGAGAGCCGGCCAGTGCGTGTGCCAGTCCGTGGCCTGTTCGTAGGCGTGGGCGAGGCGGAGGGAGGCGGCTTCGTTGTAGAGAGCGCCGATGAATTCGACCATCTGCGGCTTGCCGTCCAGCATTCCGCAGCGAGTGATGGTGGTGGGATACCCGGTCAGGTTGGTGTAGAAAAGAGTCTGGCCGGCGAACGGCGGAGTGATGAAGACGTCGAGGTCCTGGAAGACGCCGGCCATCTCTTCCTGAAGCCGACGGCGAGTTCGGAGGGCCTGGAGGTAGTCGGCCGCGGGGACCGTCGCGGCCACGCGGAAGGTGTTCGGCCACGAACCGTCATCCTGGCCGGCGAGCTGGGAGAGCTGGTCCGAGAGGCTCAGCTTCTGAAAAACGGCGGCGCCCTCCACGGAGATAATCATGCCCATGCCGGCGTATTCCGGCCGGAACGGGGGCAGCCTGGTCGGCTTCGGCTCGACTCCGAGATCCCGCAGCGTCCGCAGCACCTCCGCGTACACCGCCGTGCGCGGCGAGCTCCGTTCGGCCGGCTCCCACGCCTCCGGGTCGTAGCCGACGCGGAGGCTCTCGATCGAGCGGCTCGGACTCCACCGGAAAGGGATGTCGGTCACGGTGCGGTCGTGGCCGTCCGGACCATGGATCGCGGCGAGGACCAGGGCGCAGTCTTCCACGCCGCGGCAGATCGGGCCGAGCTTATCCATGCTCCAGGAGAGGGGCATGGCGCCGTGGCGGGAGACCCGGCCGTAGGTGGGGCGCAGCCCGGCGGTGCCGTTGACCACGCACGGCGAGACGATGCTTCCCAGCGTCTCACTGCCGATGGAGAAGCCCACCAGTCCCGCCGCCGTGGCGCTGGCCGGGCCCGCGGAGGAGCCGGAAGCGCCCTCCGCCGGGCTCCAGGGCGTGCGGGTGCGGCCGCCGAACCAGAGGTCGCCCATCGCGAGCTCGCCGAGGGAAAGCTTGCCCAGGAGCACCGCTCCCGCCGCTTCGAGGCGCTGAACGACCGTGGCGTCGAAGTCCAGCAGGTGGTCCTGATACGGTTTGGCGCCCATCGTGGTGGGGACGCCGCGGGTGGCCAGGAGGTCCTTCGCGCCCCAGGGAATGCCGTGGAGCGGGCCGCGATACCGGCCGGCGGCGAGCTCCCGGTCCGCGCGCGCGGCCTGCTCCAGAGCCCGCTCCTCGGTCAGGCGCACGACGCAGTGAAGGAGCGGATCGAACCGCTTCAGGCGCTCCAGATACATCCGGGTGAGCTCCAGGGAGCTGACCTTGCGGGCGCGGACCAGGCGCGCAAGCTGGACGACGGTGCAGAAGGCGAGCTCGTCCGGATTCCCGGAATAGCGGGGGAGCGGACCGCGGCTCATGGTGCTGCGGCTGGCGCCGGAGGGAAAGCGCATCCCGGGGAGGCGCGGATTGAACTCGAGAGCCGGCTCCAGGCCTTCATACTCGCCGCCGCGCAGAGCGCGAAGCCGGCTCTGCGTGCCGGCGAGGGAGCGGGCCATCTGCTCCCGCTCCTGGGGCGAGTGGTGGAGGTCCAGGACGCGCTCCACGGCGGCGAGGTCCGCGGCGGCCGGGTGGTTCGCCGTCTCCGCCGCCCCGGCTGGCGGGAGCCCGAGTCCGGCGCCCGCTGCCCCGGCCCGCATCATTCCCTTCAAGACGTCCCTCCGCCGCATCCGCACCCCCTGCCCCGCAGCGCCGTTTGCTGCTACCGATAGTCGGCGCAAATCGTCCGGCACTTGGAACCCCCGCCGGCCCGCAGTAGAATGGAGCGATATCACTGACCGGCCGACGGGAACGAACCGATGTCCGAATCTGCAACCAGCGTCTACGACTATCTCGGCGGGGACGAGCCGTTCTACCGGCTGGTGGATGCCTTCTATCAGGGCGTGGAGACGGACCCGCTGCTTCGTCCGATGTACCCGGATGAGGACTTCGCCGGAGCCCGGGAGCGGCTGGCGCTGTTCCTGATCCAGTACTGGGGCGGCCCCCGCCATTACGACGCTCAGCGAGGTCACCCGCGCCTCCGGATGCGTCACTTTCCGTTCCCCATCGACGCCGCGGCCCGCGACGCCTGGCTCAGCCACATGCGCGCCGCAGTCGAAGCCACCATTCCGGAGCCGGCGCGGAGCGTCATGCTCGAGTACTTCGAGAACACGGCGCACTTTCTGACGAATCGCGAGTAGCCGCCGAATAGGACAGCCGTCTCGAGGCAGGCTCATCCGCAAGCGGGGCGGGCAGTACCTTCTGACGGAGTCCGTACTGACCGTTCAGGAAGACCAACCGCAGCTGCAGGAGCAGAGGGTGTCGGTGCTTTCGCCGAGAACTGCAGCGGGAACTCGTTTACGGCCTCATCGGCGTTCCGCGGGAGCGAACGGGCGTCGAGGACCCGTTCGGATTGGCGGAAACTGCATCGGCGTGGCCGTAACCCTCAGCTTTCGTGGGGAAGCACACGGGGTGCAGCGATGCTGAAGATGTTGAACCAGGATCGTCTCACCGCTCCGGCCGTTACTGGAAAGAGGCCCCCGTCGCGGCGACAAGGATGCAGGCATTCCATTCGTTTACGAAAAAATACTGGATGAATGCGTCCTCGGGAAGGTCAGTCGGCAATCGAGACAAATCGAATTTCTCCAGTGTCACGAGCCCGGCATCGGTTATCTCGATGCCTTCACCGTCCTCATAGGGATAACGGGAATCCGGTGGCTCCACAACCAAATACTGGAGGCCGGTGAAGAGTAGCGCCCCTCTCCGCTCATTCCCTACCTGTCCCTCGGGATTATCAGAGTTCCACCAACCTACAGGAATGACGCACTCAAATTCGACTTCTC